>NZ_FMFG01000010.1:29664-42967 GCF_900066275.1 uncultured Faecalibacterium sp.
GCTTCTTCTTCCTCAGCGGTGACATTGCTGGAACAGTACTGGATCATACCCTCGCCCACCGAAGCCGGGGTGTTGGGCATGATGCGGATCACAGGAAAGTCCTCACCGGCCATCTCCTGAATACGGGCGATCGAAAGGCCCGCTGCCATGCTGCACAGCACAAAACGGCTGGGGCGCTCGTCAAAGGTGAACTTGAGCGGCTGGAGCAGAGCTTCCATCATCTGGGGCTTTACCGCCAGAAAAATCAGGTCGCAGTCACCGGCCACCTCGGCATTGGTGGCTGTTTTGCAGCCCAGTTCTTTGGCCAGTGCCTGTGCCTTGGCCGCAGTGCGGTTTGCCAGAAAAACCTTCTTAGGGTCAACAGCTTTGCAAACGGCACGGGCGATGGCTCCACCCATGTTGCCGCAGCCCAGAAAACCAATGGTATCCATCATAGTTTGTACCCTCCCTCAAAACGGCACTTCAATCACAGCCGTCTGCTCCCATTCTAAGCGTAGAGGAATATAAAATCAAGGGCCTTTTCCGCTTTTTTGCCGGAAGAAGCCGCTTTTGCAGGCATTTCACACCGCCGGAAGGGGTTTGGGGGATGAGAAACGGCTCTTGAAGCGAGAAACTGCCGGAGTGAAAACGCAGGAAGGCATTCTTTGTTTACAAAATGGACAGAATCAATGCTTGCAATCGGAACGACTTTTGCGGTATTATAATGTACGAAGCTGCCAATCGCCGTACGCAGCGGGAAAAATTTCTACGGTTGGGAAAGGAAGGTTTTTGTGTCACAAACAACGAAGCGGGCACTGGAAGCATCGCTGAAAAAGCTGCTGCTGGAAAAGCCCCTCAATAAGATCACGATCAACGATATCACCGAGGACTGCGGCGTGAACCGCATGACCTTTTACTACCACTTCAAGGATATTTACGATCTGGTGGACTGGATCCTGACGGAAGATGCAATCAAGGCGATGGAAGGCTGCCAGAGCTTTGATACATGGACCGAAGCATTTCTGGACATCCTGCACCAGATCCGGGATAACAAAACACTGGTGCTGAACGTATACCGCTCTGTGGGGCGTGAACAGGTGGAGCAGTATCTGTACAAGCTTCTGGACCCCATGCTGAAGGAATTTGCGGATCGCGAATGCCGCGACATCACCGTGCAGGACGATGACAAGCAGTTTGTGGTGGATTTTTACAAATATGCGCTGGTGGGCGTGGTGCTGGAATGGATCCGCCGGGATATGAAGACCGAGCCCGCTGTGATGGTAGAACGTATGGGACGGATGCTGCAGGGCGATCTGCGCCGCGCGTTATGCCGCCTTGCCAGCAATAAGATCCATCTGGAACAGGACGGTTGAACCGGAAGAACGACAAAATTTTATCATAATCCGCGCCGTGATGGGTTTTCTATCACGGCGCTTTTTCTGTTTATGGCAACTTGTGGGATAGAATGGTAGAGTAATGGCATAGAAATAGAAAAAGAGATTTCCGAAAAATACCGTTTGGAGGAAAAGGATAATGAATACTTCTGTTGAGAGCCTGACTCATAAAATGCAGCGTGCTGCCGTTGGCAAAATGGTGGACGTGGTGCTTTCTCATGCCGATAAAGACCGTCAGAAAACCGTGGGACAGCTGGTGGATGTCGCAAAGCAGTTCTATGGCAGTTCGTTCAGCGATGAAGCCTACGAACACGCCAGACAGACCCTGACCGACCCCGACAGCAAATGGTCCAAGCTCATCAACTGTGTGCTGGATCAGACCGACCCCAACGTGGCCCGCACTATGGCGCTGAATCTGGGCTACGAGGCTTTCTTCCGCGGCACCAAGACCATCCGCGAGAACCGCGTGAAGTATCAGTGCAACATCCCCTGGCTGATCCTGTTCGACCCCACTTCCGCCTGCAATATGCACTGCGTGGGCTGCTGGGCCGGTGAATACGGTCACAAGAATAACCTCAGCTTTGAGGATATGGACAAGATCGTTACCGAGGGCAAGGAGCTGGGCGTGTACCTGTACATGCTGACCGGCGGCGAGCCGCTGGTGCGTAAGGCTGATATCCTGAAGCTGGCCGAGAAGCACAACGATGTGCAGTTTGCCATCTACACCAACTCCACCCTCATCGATGAGCCCTTCTGCAAAGAGGTGGTGCGTCTGGGCAACATTGCCTTCATGCTGTCCATCGAGGGCACCCCGGAGACCAACGATGCCCGCCGCGGTAAGGGGCACTATGCCGCTGTTATGCATGCTATGGATCTGCTCAAGGAGCACGGCATCGTGTTCGGCACGTCCATCTGCTACACCCGCGATAATATCGAAGCTGTCACCAACGATGAGTTCATGCGTTTCCTGTGTGAGAAGGGCGCACACTTCGGCTTCTACTTCCACTACATGCCCGTGGGCAACGAGGCAGCACCGGAACTGATGCCTACCCCGGAGCAGCGCAAATATATGATCGACCGCATCCGCTATCTGCGCTCGGAAGAGTGCGATATCCCATTCTACCCGATGGATTTCCAGAACGATGGCGAGTTCGTGGGCGGCTGCATTGCCGGCGGACGCAACTACTTCCACATCAACTCTGCCGGTGACGCAGAGCCGTGCGTGTTCATCCACTACTCCAATGCAAACATCCACGACCAGAGCATTCTGGAAATTCTGCACAGCCCGCTGTTCATGGCTTATCACAACGGCCAGCCCTTCAACAAGAACCATCTGCGTCCCTGCCCGATGCTGGAAAACCCCGAACTGCTGCAGAAGATGGTGCACGAGACCGGTGCCCACAGCACCGACCTGCAGTCGCCGGAGAGCGTGGAGCACCTGTGCGAGAAGTGCAAGAACTATGCGGCCAACTGGCAGCCCACGGCGGACGAGATCTGGTCCCACACCAAGATCCGCGAGAGCCGCTACGAGAACTACAAGGACTGGAAGCCCTCGCAGCCCATTGAAAAGTAACGAAGGCAGACATCATAATGCAAACAAAGCCCAGGCGTTCCATTGAAGTGCGCTCCGTCAAGTAGACAGAGAAATAATATAAGTTTTTGTTCGCCGTTTCCACAAGGAGACGGCGAATTTTTTGTGCAAAAGTGATTGTTCTTTCTTGACATAAAAATACCCCCAGAGTACGCAGAGTTTTTGTTTTACTCTGTCTACTCTAGGGGGAGCATATCACACGCAGAGAGGGTCTTACTGTTTCATGAAAGAGTGGTTTTGAAAATTACCAGAACCAGTAGCGCTTTTTCAGCACAACATATGCAATGCCGATCAGAACCACTACAACACCACCGGCAATGAAGAAGGTCCAGTTGATATTGGCAAATTTCAGGTTCTGGTTGGTCAGCAGATAACGGCCTGCAGTATCGGCAGTGATGATGCCGTCGGTGTAGCTGTTCAGGTACTGCCACTTGTTGGAGACGGCGTTGTACAGATACAGGCGGGTATAGGTGCTCACATCCAGATCGATGCGCACCGAGCAGGGAAGAGCCTTGCCCTTGTCCAGCTCAAACTCGATGCCCTGATCGGACTCAGTCAGGATGAGCATGGTGTCCAGCTCACTGGTGGTGCTCTTGACACCGCTGCCTGCAATCTGCATGGTGTAGCCATCACCCACCACGCACAGGGTCTTGCCGGTGGTGCGCAGCGCATTGAGGATATCACCGGTCACGGTAGGCACCTCGGCCTGTGTGAAAACGATCTCGTTGTCCTCACTGTCCTGAATGGCCTGCACAACGGGATCGATCTCGATGGGAGTATCGTTATCCGATTCGGTGGAGCTGCTGTCCGAAGAATTATCGGAAGAAGATGCAGCCGAACGGTTGACGATGACCGTGACCATGGCGGATGCAGTGCCGTTGGAAACGGTAATGGAAGTAGCGCCGGTGCCCACAGCCGTGATCACGCCGCTGGGGCTGACCGTGGCAATGTTGCTGTTGGCGGACTTATAGGTGAACTTCTGGGAAGCGGAAGAAGGCTTGACACTGGCGGTCAGGGTGCGGGTGGCACCGGGCTTGAGCACAACGTAGGAAGGATTCACCGTGACGACCTGACCGCTGTTGGAAGAACCAGTGCTGGCGGTGCCGGTGCTGGAGTTGGGAATACTCATGACCGTGACATTGGTGGTAGCAGTCACCGAACCGCAGGTAGCGGTAATGGTGGCGGTGCCGGGGGCAATGCCGGTAACACGGCCGAAATTGTTCACCGTGGCGACCTTCTCATTGGAAGAGGTCAGGGCGACGGTGGCATAATTGGAAGCCGAAGTAGGCCGCACCTGCAGCTGTGCCGAGACCGAGTTGCCAACATAGATGGTGTTGGAGGAAAGGGAAAGGTCCATCTCGGTAACGATCATGGAAGAATCCATGGAGACAACGATGGTGTAGGCACAGATCTGGTTGCCTGCGGCAGCGGTGATGCGGGTGGTGCCTACGCCCACAGCCTGCACGACACCGGAGTTGCTCACAGTCAGAATGGAAGTATCGTCCGAGATAAAGACAACCGAGTCGGTAGAGTTGCGCGGACGCACCACAGGAGACAGCTGCTGAGAGGAACCCAGCAGCATGTTGGCTGTATAGCTGCCGGCCTCAATGCTTTCGGCAGGCACGTCCTGATCCCACGGCATGGCAACGCCGCTCAGGGCAAGGCCGGAGACAGGGCTTGCTGCGGCCGCAGACACAGCTGTGCCGCAGGCCAGCAGGCAGAGCGCTGCCGCACAGACGGCCAGTTTTTTTGCGGTTGATTTCATAGTAAGTGTACCTCTTTGGGTGATATAACGGCGGCTGGCAGTCAGCACAGCTCCGGTTTAGCGGAACAGAACGCCCAGGGCTTCCATTGCGTACTCGAAATAGGTGACCTGATCGTACTCCACGCGGGCAGTAACGCTCATGCCGTTGGAAAGATCCACCTTGTCGCCGCTGCGGCTCACCACATAAGTGGCATCGGGCTTAATGGTCATCTTATAGTAGGAAGCGTTGGAGCTGGCCGTCACGTCACTGTCAATGGCCGTTACAGTGCCGGTCAGGGTGCCATAGGAATACTCCGAAAGGCCGGTAATGGCAATCTTGCACGGGTCACCCACATGAAGCAGCGGGCGGTCATTCACGGTGACCATGGCAACGATCTCCAGATCGTCGTTCTCGCTGGCAACAGTGGCCAGCGGGGAGCCTGCGCTCAGCACCATGCCCTCTTTGTAAGGAGTATCCATGTGGATCACACCGGAGGTGGGGGCGTAGATGTAGTAATCGTTGGCACCGGTGTTCAAGGCATCGAGCTGAGCCTGAACGTTGTCCACGTTGCTCTGTGCGCTGGTAATGCTCTGGGAGATGGACTGCATGGTGGAGTAGTACAGAGCTTCTACTTCGCTCTGGCTCTGCTCCATCATGGTCTTGATCTGAGCATCGGAGTAACCGGCAGCCTGATAGGCCGTGGCATCAAAGGTCTTCTGAGAGACCTGGCTCTTGTAGGTCTCGTACTGATAGTAGTAGGGCTGATCTTCGGGGTTTGTCTCGCTGAAGTAGTTGGTATCATCCTGCACGCACTGCAGCAGCTTGTTGTACTGGTCCAGCTGGGTCTGGTAGATCTTGAGCTGGCTTTCCAGGTTATCCTGCTGCATGTCGATATCCGTGCTCTTGATGTGGGCCACGAGGTCGCCCTCGTTCACATAGCTGCCCTCCGAAATATACATCTCGGTAATGGAGCCGGAATAACTGGACATGATATAGGTTTTATTGCTGGCCTGCACGGTGCCTGCGTTCTGGCTGACATAAATGCGGTTGGTATGGGTGCTCCACACCACCAGAAACAGCATGAAGATGCCCACCAGAATGACAAAAGCGTAGCCATAAGGCGGCAGCTTTTTTTCCATCATGATGCGGCGATCCTGCAGATCCGAAAGGTTCTGAACTTTAATCGTCATAATTACTTGGTCTCCATAAAGACATCGACCACGGCATCATCCTCGTCCTGATTGACATAGATGGTATAGGAGGTGCCGGTCAGTTTCTGCTCATTCTCAAAAGCGTGGACCTGCAGCTTGTAGGAAGCCAGCTGGCTTTCGGGCATGGGGCCGGTGTAGTGGGCATACAGGCAGTTCTTCACGCGCAGAACAGCATCCATATGGTAGTCCTGCTCCATCTGGCCGATGAACTGGGTAGCCTGCTGCATCATGTACAGGTGCATCTGACGGTCCTCACCAACCACCATGGCCTGCACAATGGGGCCAATGGGCTGTGCGTTGTTGCTCTTGATAAAGTTGTGCATCTGGGTCAGCACCACGGGCAGACTGGCCATCTCTTCCGGATGGATCTCACGGGAGAGCACATTGGTGAGCTTCAGGGTCTTGTTCTCGGCTACTTTGATCTCTTTCATGTTGAATACCTCGGTTCCTTTTCAGATTTACCTCAGAAGAGGCAGTAATAGGCAATCGAGAAAGGGGAGAAAATCGCTGCAGAGAGCAGCTTCCTCTCCGCTCCCGATCGCCTACTACTTATAAAAGTAATAGGGATCTTGCAAATAAAATGTGCCCGGAGGCATTTTGCCTCCGGGCACACCATAGTGAGGCATAGTTACCTGAGCAGGCGGGGCCTGTTCAGGATAACACCATCTACTTCTACTAAACAGAAAGTCTTTCTAGCTCTTTTTATCTGACACAGCAAAACTATGTCAAATCAAGCTATCCATCATGAATGACTCCCTTTCATATGTAACCGGGTACGCACCCGGCTGCAACACATCAATAGGTGATCGACTCACCGTCGTCATCCTCTTCCACCACGGCCTGCATGACAGACTGCTTGGGCTCTGCCTTTTTGCTGCGGTAGATACCCTGCTGCATGTTCCACAGCTCGTAGTACTTGCCTTCCTTGGCAAGCAGCTCATCGTGCGTGCCGCGTTCCACGATCTTGCCGTGATCCATCACAAGGATCAGATCACAGTCACGAACAGTGGACAGGCGGTGAGCTACGATCAGCATGGAACGATCTGCAAGCTGATCGTAGATCATGTTGAAGATCAGATTTTCCGTAGCAAAGTCCAGATTACTGGTGGATTCATCCAGAATGTAGAGGTTGGAATCTTTCAGGAAAGCGCGTGCCAGCGCAATGCGCTGCTTTTCACCGCCGGACAGGCCGTTGCCTGCTTCTTCCAGATAGGTGTTATACTGCAGGGGCAGATGACGGATAAAGTCGTGAGCATCTGCCTTCTTGGCAGCTTCCTTAACTTCGTCCATCGTAGCGTCCATACGGGAAACACGGATGTTATCATAAATGGTCTTGCTGAACAGCTCAACGTTCTGCGGCACATAAGAAATTGCGCGGCGGACAGAATCATTGGTGTATTCAGCCAGATTCACACCGTTCAAGTCGATCTCGCCATCTTCCGGCTCATAATACTTGAGCAGAAGCTTGGTGATCGTGGATTTGCCGCTGCCGCTGCTGCCCACCAGCGCGACCTTTTTACCGGCCGGAATGGTAAAGCTGATGTGATCCAGTGCAGGGGCACGGTTGCCATAACGGAAAGTGACATCCTTGAACTCGATATCGCCCTCCACCTTGTCCAGATCGGTGCGGTCTTCGTCGCCGACCGTCTCGGAGGGATAATCCATGATCTCGCCCAGACGCTTCATGGAAATGCTGGCCTCCTGAATCTGCATCTGCAGACCGATCAGGTTGCTCAGCGGGGAAGTAAAGTAAGAGGACAGCGTGCTGAAGGCCATGAATCCGCCCAGTGTCATCTCACCCTTCAGAACCTGACTGATACCCACATAGGTGGTCAGCATGCTGAAACCGGTGGAAATGAAGGAGGAAATCAGGCCCTGCGTGGTGCTGATCTTGCTGGAGCGCAGGCTGATCTTCAGGCTCTTGATGTACTCACGCTCGAGGTTCTCCATTTCGGTATCCTCGTTGGCGTTGCACTTGACCGTCTCAATGCCGCGCAGGCTCTCGATCATCTGGCTGTTCAGTGCAGCGGACTGCACCATGGTCTCTTCGTTGATCTTTTTGTAAGGCTGCTTGTAGATCAGCACCAGCAGAATGCTGACCAGAGCCATGAACAGCGAGATCGAGAAGAGCATCGCATTCATGCGGAACAGGATGATACCGGTGATAATGGCCATCGAGATATCCATGATCAGGCTCAGCGCAATGCTGGTAAAGATGGATTTGATGGTGTTTGCATCCGAATAACGGGTGGTGATATCACCAGTCTTGCGGGTGGCAAAGAACTTCATGGGCAGACGGAAGATATGCCCGAAGTAACCCAGCATCAGCGGAATATCGATCTTGATGGATAGGTGGATCAGAACCCACTGCCGGACAAAGCCCACCAGCGTATTGGTGATGCTGACCATGCTGAACACAAGGATCAGCGTGACCAGCAGATTGTCTAGGCCATATGGCAAGACCTCGTCCATCAGGATCTTGTTGAACATGGAGGAGGCAATGCCCAGAATCGTAACGATCAGAGAACTCAGGATCGCATAGGCAAAAAGCTTTTTCTGGGGCAGCAACAGGTCGACGTAACGCTTGAACATGCCGCCCTTTTCGATCTTACCGCCCTTGAACTCCGAGGTGGGGTTCATCAGCAGCAGAACACCGGTAAAGTTCTTGTAGAACTCATCCAGAGAGATCTTTTTCAGCTCACTGCCAGGGTCGCCGATCACGACATAATCCTTGCACTTGTGTTTTTTGCCGTTCTTCTCATCTTCCTTGGCGGCTTCGGCTTCTTTCAGCATGTGCCGACGACGCTCACCGTCATCTTTGATGGTGGTCTTTTTAAAGACGACCACAAAGTGGGCCAGACCCTGATCGGTGATGACCTGCGCAATGCAGGGCAGCGAGAAATCGCTGAGGAAATTTTCACGGTCTACGCGAACCGCTGCAGTGGTGAAACCCAACTCATTAGCGGCTTTCTGCAAACCAACAAGGTTCGTGCCTTTCAGGTCGGTACCCATCATATCGCGCAGGCGGGTGATGGTAACTTCCTTTTTGTAATGGAGGCACACCATTGCGAGGCAGGCAGCCGCACAGTCAGTGGTGTCGTGCTGCCGGACATAGGTATAACGCATAGATGCTTCCTTTGATCATATACAAATTTATTCAAACAGCGGCAGGCGTTTTGAAAAAGCGGCCTGCCGCAGATCTGACAACGTGAAAAGAGCCGGAGCCTGAAACAACAGCACAGAGACCGGTGCTTTGTCCTGTCCTGCGGAGAACCATGACAAAACACCGGTCGGCTGCTATCAAAAGAAGGGAGCACCTACCCTTTGATCTGTGTGCCGGACTTTGGAAAAACAGATACAAATTTCCAAAGCTTATAAGCAGTATACCACAATGTGACATCTTCTTCAAGTAGTCAAATTTTAAGAAATCATTATGCTTGATGCTTTTTTCGCATGAATACTGTGTTTTTGGGACAGAGAAGCCCAAAAACAGAGGAGAAACACGACTGCATGGCTGTACAGAAAAAGGGTGTAGTATGGGACAAACAAAAAAGGCAATGTTCTGTGGAACATTGCCTTTTCTTCTGGCGCCTCTTGCCTGACTCGAACAGGCGACACCCTGATTAACAGTCAGGTGCTCTAACCGACTGAGCTAAAGAGGCAGATCACATTTATGACTGCGAGAGATATTATACCGCATAAGAATGCCTTTTGCAAGCCTTTTTTTAAAAAATGAATCATTTTTGGCAAAATAAAACCGTCCTGCAGTGTTTTGAAACGCTGCAGGACGGTAAAGTACATATTATAAAAGAAGGAAAGGCTTATTTCAGCTTGCTCTTGGCCTTCATGCGCTGCTCGTGGTTCAGGATCTGCTTGCGGATGCGCAGATTTTCAGGAGTGACCTCCAGCAGCTCGTCCTGTGCAAGGAATTCCAGGCAGCCTTCCAGGCTGAGCTTGCTAATGGGGATCAGGCGCAGAGCATCATCGGAGCCGGATGCACGGGTATTGGTCAGGTGCTTGGTCTTGCAGACGTTGACATCCACATCCTCGCCGGAAGCGGTGTAGCCAATGACCATGCCCTCGTAGACCTTTTCACCAGCGCCCACCAGAAGGGTGCCGCGCTGCTGAGCATTGAACAGACCGTAGGTGACAGCCTCGCCGGTCTCAAAGCTGACCAGAGAACCGGTGGAGCGGTTGGCAATCATGCCAGCCCAGACATCGTAACCGTCGAAGATCTGGTTGATGATGCCTTCGCCGTGGGTATCGGTCAGGAACTGGTTGCGGTAGCCGAACAGGCCGCGGCTGGGCATACGGAACTCCAGACGCACGCGGTCGGTGCCCAGAGATTCCATCTGCTGCAGGATAGCCTTGCGCTGGCCCAGACCGGTCATGACAGCGCCCTGATACTGGGTGGGCACATCGATGACGACATGCTCCATAGGCTCATAGGTCTTGCCGTCGATGACCTTGGTCAGAACGTGCGGGGGAGAGACCTGCAGCTCATAACCTTCACGGCGCATGGTCTCGATCAGGATGGACAGGTGCATCTCACCACGGCCCATAACGCGGAAGGAATCGGTGGTGGCGGAATCCTCCACCTTCAAAGCGACATCCTTCAGCAGCTCCTTCTGCAAACGGTCGCGGATCTGGCGGCTGGTGACGTATTTGCCCTCACGGCCGGCCAGCGGGCTGTCGTTGACGGAGAAGGTCATTTCAACGGTAGGATCGTTGATCTTCACGAAGGGCAGCGGCTCCACATTGGAGGGGCTGCACAGGGTATTGCCGATGGTCACGTCGGGCAGGCCGGAGAATGCCACGATATCGCCGGCGGTGATGTTATCGCACGGCTGACGGCCATTGGCCTGGAAGTCGTACAGCTTGGTCAGACGGCCGCGCATCTTCAGATCCTGATTGTGCCAGTCACAGACGACAACTTCCTCGCCCACCTTGGCAACGCCGTTCTGGATGCGGCCAATGCCGATGCGGCCCACGAAGTCGTTATAGTCCACAGAGGACACCAGCATCTGGAAGGGAGCCTCGGGGTCGCCCTCAGGCGGCTTGATGGTGCTCAGCAGAGTATCGAACAGAGGGATCAGGTCGGTGCCGGGCACATCCGGGTCCAGGCTTGCGGTGCCATCACGGCCGCAGCAGAACAGCATGGGGCAGTCCAGCTGCTCATCGGTAGCGCCCAGATCCATCAGCAGGTACAGAACTTCGTCGATGACTTCCTTGATGCGGGCATCGGGGCGGTCGATCTTGTTGATGGCCACCACCAGACTCAGGTTCTGCTGCAGAGCCTTCTGCAGCACAAAACGGGTCTGGGGCATGCAGCCCTCGGCGGCATCCACCAGCAGCAGAACGCCGTTGACCATCTTCAGCACGCGCTCCACCTCGCCGCCAAAGTCGGCATGGCCCGGAGTATCGACAATATTGATCTTGACACCCTTGTAGGTGCAGGAGCAGTTCTTGGCCAGAATGGTAATGCCACGCTCACGCTCGATATCGCCGCTGTCCATGACGCGCTCAGCCACGACCTGATTATCGCGGAATGCGCCGCTCTGACGCAGCATTGCGTCCACCAGGGTGGTCTTGCCGTGGTCAACGTGAGCGATAATGGCAACGTTGCGCAAATCGTTACGAACCATAAAATTCAACCTCTCTATTATTAAAACTCATAAAATACGAACGAACGTCATACAAGTTTAAGTTTATAACAGAAAGGGGTGGTTTGTCAAGATTGTATAAAAAATTTTTCAACCTTTCGGCAAAATGCCTGAGAAAAGCCATGCGATTTGTGCGGCGTGTACCTTTAGAATATGCTATACTAAGGGTACAGAAGAAATAAAGCCGGAGGTGTTTTTATGAAGATCACATTTCTGGGCGCGAACCATGAGGTCACCGGCAGCTGCACTTTGATCGAAGCGGCTGGGCAGCGCTTTTTGATCGACTGCGGCATGGAGCAGGGCAAGGACGTATACGAGAACCAGCCCATCCCGGTGGCACCCGGCGAGATCGACTGGGTGCTGGCCACCCATGCACACATCGACCATACCGGTATGCTGCCGCTGCTGGTGCGCAACGGCTTCCGCGGCAAGATCTATGCCACGAACCCCACGGTGGAGCTGTGCGGCATCATGCTGCGGGACTCGGCCCATATTCAGGAATTTGAAGCGGAGTGGAAAAACCGCAAGGGCCAGCGCTCCGGCGCAGAACCGGTGGAACCGATGTATACTGTGCAGGATGCTGAAGCAGCCATGAAGCTGTTTGTGGGCAAGGCCTATGAGCAGCGCTTCCAGCTTGCACCGGGCATTGAAGCCCGCTTTGTGGATGTGGGCCATCTGCTTGGCTCGGCCAGCATAGAGCTTTGGATCACCGAGGGTGAGACCACGACCAAGCTGGTATTCTCCGGTGATATCGGCAATCTGGATCAGCCCATCATCAAGGATCCTGCTTACATCAAAGAGGCGGACTACGCCTTTATGGAATCTACCTACGGCGACCGTAGCCACGGCCCGAAGCCGGACTATGTGAGCGAACTGACGAAGATCCTGCAGCGCACCTTTGACCGGGGCGGCAATGTGGTCATTCCCAGCTTTGCGGTGGGCCGCACGCAGGAGATGCTCTACTTTATCCGTGAGATCAAGGAAAAGGGCCTTGTGAAGGGGCACGGCAACTTCCCGGTGTACATTGACAGCCCGCTTGCCATCGAGGCGACCCGCATCTTTAAAGATACCGACCCGGACTGCTTTGATGCGGACACCCGCGCTCTGCTGGAAAAAGGCATTGATCCGATCACCTTCCCGGGGCTGCGCGTCACGGTGACCAGTGATGAATCCCGCATGATCAATGCAGACCGCGTGCCAAAGGTCATCCTCTCGGCCAGCGGTATGTGCGAGGCAGGCCGCATCCGCCACCACCTCAAGCACAATCTGTGGCGGCCGGAGTGCACCATTCTGTTCGTGGGCTATCAGGCGGTGGGCACGCTGGGCCGCACCCTGCTGGAAGGTGCCACGACGGTAAAACTGTTCGGTGAACCTATTGAGGTGCAGGCAGAACTGTGCCAGCTCACCGGCATGTCCGGCCATGCGGACAGAGAGGGTCTGCTGCGGTGGGTGAACTCCTTTGAGCAGAAACCAAAGCGTGTGTTCGTGATGCACGGCGAAGATGAGACCGAGGACCACTTTGTGCAGACCTTGACGGAACAGGGCTTCACTGCCTGCGCACCCTACAACGGCGCACAGTGGGCCATCGGAGCCGAGGGAGCCGTATGCCTGCAGGAGGGCATGCGCGTCCGCATTGAGCACAAGGCTAATGAAGGCCAGAGCCGTGCGGCCAGTGTGTTCCAGCGGCTGGTCAGCGCCGGCAAGCGCCTGCTGCGGGTCA
>NZ_FMFG01000010.1:43298-45915 GCF_900066275.1 uncultured Faecalibacterium sp.
CTTTTCCATACGGCTCTGCTACAATAGAAAAGAACGGAGGGAGAGAGGATGGAGCCGGAAGCAGAGATCATTCGTGCGCAGCTGGCTGCCCTGCGGGATGAAGCATACCGCACCTTTCACAGTGCGTTGATGCCCACCGTGCCGCCGGAAACGGTGATCGGCGTGCGCGTTCCGGCTCTGCGCAAGTTGGCAAAACAGCTCGCAGGCACAGCGCAGGCAGAAGTGTTTTTACAGGCCCTGCCGCATGGATACTACGAAGAAAACAACTTCCACGCGTTTCTGATCGAACTTATCCGGGACTACGACAGGGCGCTGGCTGAAACGGAAGCGTTCCTGCCCTACATCAACAACTGGGCCACCTGTGACTGCTTTTGCCCCAAAGTGTTTGCAAAGCACAAGAAGGAACTGCTGGTGCCCATTCGCCGCTGGCTGGATTCGGGTGAGGCATACACCGTGCGCTATGGCATGGAGATGCTGATGCGCTATTATCTGGATGATGCATTCCGGCCGGAATATCTGGAATGGGTGGCCGATGTGCGTAGCACGGAATACTATATCAATATGATGCGGGCATGGTATTTTGCCACGGCACTGGCAAAGCAGCCGGATGCCGCGCTGCCGTGGCTCACAGAAAAGCGGCTGGATTTGTGGACCCACAACAAAGCCATCCAGAAAGCGGTGGAAAGCCGCCGCATTCCGCCCGAAATGAAGCAGCTGCTGCGCGGTCTGCGCAGCCGTTCATAAAAGCTTCCGGATTTCCGCGCAGATTTCCTGTTTACTTTATGAATGTTTTATTGTAAAATAAGCTATAGTAAAAAATGTCAGGGTATGCCTATGCCCTGACGGAAGATAAAAACAGGTGGTGTTTGGATTATGGCATTGAAATATCAGCGTATCCTTCTGAAGATCAGCGGCGAAGCACTGGGCGGCGAAAAGGGCATGGGTTTTGACGAGCCCACCATGGACGCGATCTGCGGCGGCGTGAAGAAAGCACACGAGCTGGGCGTACAGATCGGCATCGTGGTTGGCGGCGGCAACTTCTGGCGCGGCCGTTCCAGCGGCAAGATGGAGCGCACACTGGCCGATAAGATCGGTATGCTGGCAACCGTGATGAACGCACTGGCTGTCTCCGACAAGCTGGAACAGCTGGGTGTGCCCACTGAGGTGTTCACCTCCATCACCATGCCGCAGGTGGCACAGCCCTTTACCCGCAAGGATGCTCTGCGCGCCATGGATGAGGGCAAGATCGCCGTGTTCGGCGGCGGCACCGGCAACCCGTTCTTCTCCACGGATACGGCAACCGCTCTGCGCGCTGTGGAAGTGAGCGCCGATGTGATGTTCAAGGCTACTATGGTGGATGGCGTTTACGATAAGGATCCCCACAAGTACGCCGACGCAAAGAAGTATGATACCCTCACCTTTACCAAGGTGCTGGAAGACCAGCTGGCTGTTATGGATGGCACTGCTGCCACTCTGTGCCGCGACAACAAGCTGCCCATCCTCGTGTTCGATCTGGCCGACCCGGACAACATTGCCCGTGCCGTGCAGGGCGAGAATGTGGGCACACTGGTTTACGAGGGCTGAAACGCCTGCAGCCGACATACATTATAGGGCAGACGCATTGCAGCGCAGCCCCAAGATAAAAAGGAACAGGAGACTACCGCAATGAGCAGCAACACCAAGGTTTACGAAGACAAGATGAAGAGCTCGGTCGAACATCTGGGCCGCGAACTGGGCGCTGTGCGCGCAGGCCGCGCAAATCCCGCTGTGCTGGATAAGGTCAGCGTGGATTATTATGGCGCCCCCACTCCCATCCAGCAGGTGGCATCCGTGGCTGTGGCCGAAGCACGCACCCTGACCATTACCCCGTGGGACCGTACTCTGCTGCGCCCCATCAGCAAGGCCATCATGGCCAGCGATGTGGGCATCACTCCCATTGATGACGGCTCTACCATCCGCCTGAACTTCCCGGCTCCCACCGAGGAGCGCCGCAAGCAGCTGGCAAAGGAAGTTTCCAAGCTGGGCGAGGAGGCTAAGGTGGCAGTGCGCAACATCCGCCGCGAGGCTATGGATAAGGCCAAGGCCATGAAGAAGGCCGGCGAGCTGACCGAGGACAGCCAGAAGACCATGGAAGAGGATGTCCAGAAGCTGACCGACAAGTATATCAAGAACATCGATGCTGCGGTGGAAGAAAAGCAGAAGGAGATCATGTCTGTCTGATCTGCGCAGATGCAATAAACTGGAGGTGCCGTGCGCTGAAGAAGAGTGCGCGGCACTTTTGTTGAAGGCGGCGTTGCTGCCGGGAGGAAACAATGGCGCATCCGAAAGAATTTGCCGAGGGCCTTTCCATCGGCATCATCATGGACGGCAACGGCCGCTGGGCAAAGAACCGCGGCCTGCCCCGCACTGCCGGGCACAAAAGAGGCGCAGAGGTGTTCAGCGATATCGCAGATTACTGCGATGAGCTGGGCGTTTCGTCGGTGTACTTCTATGCGTTTTCCACCGAGAACTGGAAGCGTCCGCTGGAAGAGGTCAACGCCATCATGCGGCTGTTCGGCGAATATCTGCTGAAGGGCTTTGACTACAAGAACCGCAATATCCGCATCAAGTTCATGGG
>NZ_FMFG01000010.1:46217-55108 GCF_900066275.1 uncultured Faecalibacterium sp.
CATGCTCTGGCAGGCAGCTTACTCGGAGCTGGTAGAAATGGACGTTCTGTGGCCGGATTTCACCCGCAGCGATCTGGACGCTGCCATTGAGGAGTTCAATCATCGTTCCCGCCGGTTTGGCGGACTGTAAAACCCAAGACCTCCTGCACACGGTGCAGGGACCGGACGGCCCGGCGGCTTTGCCGGAGCCAAACTTAATCCAGAGGGGCGCGGCACCCGACCGGTGAAAAGGAGATCCAATCTATGAAAACACGTGTTATTACTGCGATCGTGGGCATCATCGTACTGATCGGCGTGATGTTCACCTTCAACACTCTGATCTTTAATCTGGTTATCGCGGCCATTACGCTGATCGCCGTTCACGAGATCTACAGTGCCCTCGGCTTTGAAAAGAAGGACTGGCTGATGTATGCGGTTCTGGTGCCGTATACACTGCTGGTCATGACGAGCAACTATCAGGTCATGCGGCGGCTGGTGATGCCGATGTCCTTTCTGCTGGTCACCTTTTACGCCATCTATCTGGTGGTGCGCAATGGCACCATCAGCTATCAGAAGGCCAGCGGCCTGCTGATGTTCTCCGGTATCGTGATCTTCTGCTTCTATTCCTTTATCCGGCTCAAGGAGCTGCTGCCGGTGGAGCAGTACGGCTACGATGCGGTGTTCTTTATCTTGCTCATCCTCTGCTTTGCCTGGGGCGGCGATACCTGTGCCTACTTTGCAGGCCGTGCTTTTGGCAAGCACAAGCTCTGCCCGGTGGTCAGCCCCAAAAAGACCGTGGAGGGTGCCATTGGCGGTGTTCTGGGCACCATGGTGTTCGGTGTGATCATCACACTGGTGTACTCAGTGGCGGCAAACCGGATGGAAGCCTTCACCCGCTCCAACATTGGCGTTTCCATGTACGTGATCATTGCGCTGCTGGGCTGCGTGGCGGCGGTGCTGGGCATTTATGGCGACCTGTTTGCCAGTGTGGTCAAGCGCCAGTGCGGCATCAAGGATTACGGCACCATCTTCCCGGGGCACGGCGGCATTCTGGACCGCTTTGACAGTGTGATGTTCATTGCGCCCTTTGTGACCATGGTCATTACGGCGGTGTTCTACTATTAAAAGGGGGAACGTGTGATGTCGAAAAAAATCACTCTGCTGGGTTCTACCGGTTCCATCGGCACCCAGAGTCTGGATGTGATCCGTGCACAGGGCTATGAGGTGTTCGGTCTTTCTGCCCACAGCCATGTAGACAAGATCCTGCAGCAGATCGAAGAGTTTCATCCGCGCTATGTTTGCATGACCGACCCAGATGCGGCCCGCAGGCTGGATGCGGAGCTTTCCGGTCGTGCAGATGCGCCCCGGCTGCTGGTAGGGCCGGAGGGGCTCAAGCAGCTGGCCGCACTGGACGGCACCGATGTGGTGCTGAACAGCGTGGTGGGCATTGCGGGTCTGGGCGCCAGCCTGTGCGCCATTGAAAGCGGCCATGATCTGGCCCTTGCCAACAAGGAGAGCCTTGTCACCGGCGGTCATCTGGTCACACAGGCTGTGGCAAAGCATGGTGTAAAGCTGCTGCCGGTGGACAGCGAGCATTCTGCCATTTTCCAGTGCCTGCAGGATAAGGAGAGCGCCCCCAGCCTGACCAAGATCCTGCTCACGGCATCCGGCGGCCCCTTCTTCGGGATGAAGACCGAGGAGCTGCGCGGTAAGACCAAGGCGGATGCCCTCAAGCACCCCAACTGGAACATGGGCGCAAAGATCACCATTGACTCTGCCACCCTGATGAACAAGGGTCTGGAGCTGATCGAGGCAGTGTGGCTGTTCGGCCTGCCGCCGGAGAAGATCCAGATCGTGGTGCAGCGCCAGAGCATCGTGCATTCGGCAGTGCAGTTCAGCGATAATTCGGTCATTGCTCAGCTGGGTGTGCCGGATATGCGCATTCCCATCCAGTATGCGCTCACCTACCCAAAGCGCGTACCCGGCGTTGTGCCGGAGCTGGACTTTGCCGCACTCAAGGTGCTCACCTTCGATGTGGCAGACGACGAGACCTTCCGCTGCCTTGCCGCCTGCAAAAAGGCCATCAAAAAGGGAGGTCTCGGCCCCTGCGCCGCCAACGGTGCCAATGAGGAAGCTGTCAAGCTCTTCCTTGAGGACAAAATTGGCTTCCTCGATATTGGCCGTCTGGTGGAAGCAGTCGTGGACAGCGACAGCTTTGGCGGCGAGTATACCCTCAGCGATGTGTACGAGTGCGACCGCATGGCACGAGAATTTGTAAGAGCGCACTTATAAAAACCCTCTCAGCCTCACTGCGTTCGGCAGCTCTCCCGAAGGGAGAGCTTTCAAAAAGCATCAGGCCAGATGTGCAAAAGCTCCCCCTTCGGGGGAGCTGGCAGGGCGGCAGCCCTGACTGAGAGGGTTTCCGACTTTTCAGCTTTAGGAGACGCAATGTCAATTTTTATCACCCTGATCGCCGCACTGATCGTGTTCAGCGCTGTGATCGCCATTCATGAATTCGGGCACTTTACCGTGGCAAAGCTCTGCGGCATTCAGGTCAACGAGTTTTCCATCGGCATGGGGCCGGCTTTGTGGAAGAAAATTTACAAGGGCACCCAGTACAGCCTGCGTGCATTGCCGGTAGGCGGCTATGTGGCGCTGGAGGGCGAGGAAAGCCCCGAGAGCCAGCAGGCCGAAGCGGCCCGCGACGAACGGGAAGCAGAGGACGAAAACCCTGTCCCGCCGGAGCAGCGCACCGGCATCCCTTTGAACGAGGCACCGGTATGGCAGCGTGTGCTTGTGATGGTGGCAGGTGCCTTCATGAATTTCGTGCTGGGCTTTGTGGTGCTGGTCATTCTTGTGGCAGCACAGGAAGGAGCCATCACCAGCAAGACCATCTATTCCATTGAGAACGATGCCCTCTGCGGCCAGACCGGCCTGCAGGCGGGGGACGAGATCGTTGCCGTGAACGGCAGGCGCTGCTTTGTGGCCAACGACATCCTTTATGAGCTGGTGCGCACCGAAGCCTATCGCGCCCGGTTCACCGTGAAGCGGGACGGCCAGAAGGTGGAACTGCCGGACGTGCAGTTCGACACCTGGCAGGACGAGAACGGCCAGACCCATATGACCCTTGGCTTTACGGTGTACGGCATCAAAAAAACACCGCTCAATGTGTTAAAAGAAGCATGGAACAGCACCCTGTACTACGGACGCATCGCGTTTATCTCGCTGGCAGACCTTGTGCGCGGACGTGAGAGCATCAACAATCTGTCCGGCCCGGTGGGTATCGTGACAGCAATCGGTCAGGCGGCAAGCTACGGCTGGCAGGATCTGCTGGAGCTGCTGGCCCTCATCACCATCAATCTGGGCGTGTTCAATCTGCTGCCCTTCCCGGCACTGGATGGCGGCAAGGTGGTATTTTTGATCATTGAGGGCGTTACCGGCCATGCAGTGCCGGAAAAGCTGCAGGGTACACTGACCATTGCGGCCTTTGCACTGCTGTTTGGCCTGATGCTCTTTGCAACCTATAATGATATCATCCGGCTTGTGACCGGTGCATTGTGAGCAAAAACAGAAAGGGGAACTTTATGCGGCAGTTAAAACGGGAAGTGAAAATCGGCAATGTGACCATCGGCGGCAAGAATCCTGTTGCGGTGCAGACGATGCTCAACGTGCCGGTGGAGGATATTGAGGGCAATGTGGCGCAGGCAAAGCGGTGCGAAGCTGCTGGCTGTCAGATCCTGCGCGTGACCTGCCCCAGCCCGGCGGATGCAAAGTGCATCGAAGCCGTCAAGAATGCGGTGAACATCCCCATTGTGGCAGACATCCATTTTGACTACAAGGCGGCTCTGGCCTGCGCAGATGTAGGCGTGGATAAGATCCGCATCAACCCCGGCAACATCGGCGACGATGACCGGGTGAAGGCTGTGGTGGATGCCTGTCAGCGCAAGAACATTCCCATCCGCATCGGCGTGAATGGCGGCAGTCTGGAAAAGCACATCCTTGCAAAATACGGCGCACCCACGCCGGAGGCCATGGTGGAGAGTGCACTGTACCATGTGCGCCTGCTGGAAAAATTCGATTTCAACAACATCGTCATTTCCATCAAGAACTCCAATGTGCCTCGCATGATGGAGGCCTACCGCCAGCTCAGCGCTGTCACGGATTACCCGCTCCATGTGGGTGTTACCGAGGCGGGTACCTACCAGATGGGTCTGCTGAAAAGCGGCATGGGCATCGGCGGAATGCTGCTGGAAGGCATTGGCGATACCATCCGCGTCTCGCTGGCCGCAGAGCCGGAAAAGGAAGTGGAAGCGGGCTACAACATCCTGCGCGCCGTGGGCTTCCCGGTAGCAGGCCCGGAGGTCATCACCTGCCCCACCTGCGGCCGCACCCAGTATCCCTGCACCGAGATCGCCAATGAGGTGGAAAAGCGGCTGCAGGGCTGCAAAAAATCCATCAAGGTGGCCGTGATGGGCTGCGTGGTCAACGGCCCCGGTGAAGCCCGCGAAGCAGACATCGGCATTGCCGGCGGCAAAGGCGAGGCGGTGCTGTTCATCCACGGCAAGCCCATCAAAAAGCTGACCGGAGACAACATCCTGGATCAGTTCATGGATGAGATCTATAAACTATAATTTGGCTTTTTTCACAGCTGCCACACCTGCAAAAAACGGGTGCGGCAGTTTGTGCTGTATAAAAAGGAGTACCATTTGTGACACCACTCGTATCCAACCTGTGGCCGCAGTTCATGGTGGACCCGGCATTTGCGGCCTGCTTCGGGCAGGTCATTGTGGAGCATGCGCAGATGCTGCGGCAGGAGCGGCAGGTCATCTTTACCCTGCGCAGCGGTGCGCCGCTGGACAAAAATCTCTGTGCCCGGCTGCTGGCATCCCTGCAGCCGGATTATGAGGGCTTTGAGCTGCGCATCCAGAACCTGTTTGGCTATGCCATGCTGGACGAAGCGGCCCTGCGCGATCTGATGGAAGAGATGAAGCGGGACGGCGTGCCCATCAACGGCTTTCTGGACCGGTGCAAGATCAACATCATCGGACAGAAGATCACCATCGGCGTATGCCATGGCACCAAGTTTTTGCAGGAGATGCACTTTGAAAAGCTGCTGGCAGAGCGCATTGCAGCCCACACCGGGGTAACGCCGCAGGTAACGCTGCAAAGCGCTGTAAGCGAAGCCGAGCAGCACCAGATGGAAGAAAAGCTGGAGCGCAAGATCGCGCCACCGGTGGTCAAGTTTGAGAAAAAGAACACAGCACCGTCCATCAAGGTGGATGGTCTGGACCTGACCGATAAGCCTGTCACCATTTTCCACGGCAAGATGTTCACCCCCAAGAACCTCACCCCGCTGAAAGACCTTGGCGGCGAGGGCGGCAAGTGCACGATCTGGGGCGATGTGTTCTTCTCGGAGGTCAAGGGCAACTTCCGAAAAATTTATACCGTATCCATCACCGATTATCAGGGCTCCATCAACCTGAAGATCCGCGCGCAGGAAGGTGAGGACTGCTCCAAGTGGGAGAGCCTTGGCAAGGGCACCACCCTCATCGTGCGCGGCGACTGCTCCTACGACAAGTACGAACACGATTATATCGTCTACCCCTACGATGTGCTCATCGTGGAGCGCAAAAAGCGGGAGGATACCGCACCGGTCAAGCGTGTGGAGCTGCATCTGCACACCAAGCTTTCCAGCATGGACGGCTTCTGTGACCCCGGCGGCATCGTCAAGCTGGCCCACCGCATGGGACATCCGGCCGTTGCCATCACTGACCACGGTGTGTGTCAGGGTTACCCGGAAGCCATGCTGGCAGCGGACGATATCCATAAATCAGACCCGGACTTCAAGCTGATCTACGGCTGCGAAGCCTACTTTGTGGACGACATGATCCCCTGTGTATACGGTGTGAAGGATCAGCCGCTGGACGGGGAGTTCTGCGTGTTTGATACCGAGACCACAGGCCTTGACCCCGGCGTGGAGTATATGACCGAGATCGGTGCCGTCATCGTGAAAAACGGCGAAGTGGTGGAGGAATTTGATACCTTTGTCAAGCCCGGCAAGCCCATCACCCCCAAGATCACCGAGCTGACCGGCATCACCAACGAAATGGTGGCGGATGCTCCCGGCGAAAAGGAAGCACTGGAAGCCTTCCTCAAATTTGCGGGAGACCGCATCCTTGTGGGCCACAACGTCCACGCCTTTGATATGCGTTTCCTGCGCGCCGCCGCCAAGCGCAGCGGCATCAAGCTGGAGCCGACCTATATCGACACCCTGACCATGGCGCAGGCCATGTACCCCGGCCTGCACAACTACAAGCAGGGCACCATCAACAAGCATCTGGAGCTGCCTGCCTACGAGGCCCACCGTGCCTGTGAGGATTCTGCCGCGCTGGGCCGCATCTTCGGGGTCATGCTGAATGACCTGAAAGAAAAGCAGGTAGCAAAGGTCAGTGAGATCAACACCGGCCTTGGCGGCAACCGCGAGGTGCTGAAAAAGAAGTATTACCACCTCATCATTCTGGTCAAGAACCAAATGGGCCTGAAAAATCTGTACAAGATCGTCAGCGAAGCCCATGTGAACTACTTTTTCAAAAAGCCCCGGGTGCCTCGGAGTCTTTTGAACAAATACCGGGACGGCCTGCTGCTCACTTCCGCCTGCGAAGCCGGCGAGCTGTACCGGGCCATCGTGGATGGCACCAGCTATGAAGAACTGAAAAAGATCGCGTCCTACTACGATATTCTTGAGATCCAGCCGCTGGGCAACAACGCCTACATGGTGCGAGACGGCAAGGTGGACAGCGAAGAGGACATCAAAAACTTCAACCGCACGGTCATCAAGCTGGGCGAGGACCTGCACAAGCCGGTCATTGCCACCGGCGACGTGCACTTTACCGAGCCGGAGGACGCGGCGTACCGTGCCGTGCTGCAGGCGGGCAACGGCTTCAAGGATGCGGACAATCAGCCGCCGCTGTTCTTCCGCACCACGCAGGATATGCTGGCGCAGTTCTACTATCTGCCCAAGGAAAAAGCCTACGAGGTAGTGGTGAAGAACCCCCGCAAGATCGCGGCGATGATCGACAACAATGTTCGTGCCATCCCGCGCGGCACCTACCCGCCCAGCATCGAGGGTGCAGAGCAGCAGCTACGCGATGCTACGTGGGAACACGCCAAGCGCGATTACGGTGACCCGCTGCCCGAAATTGTGGAAAAGCGGCTGCAGAAGGAGCTGGACTCCATCTGCGGCCATGGCTACGCCGTGCTGTACGTCATTGCGGTCAAACTGGTGGCCTATTCCAACGCGGGCGGCTATCAGGTGGGCAGCCGTGGTTCGGTCGGCTCATCGGCCGTGGCCCACTTCTCCGGCATCTCGGAGGTGAACAGCCTGCCGCCCCACTATCGCTGCCCCAAGTGCAAGCACAGCGAGTTCATCACCGACGGCAGCGTGGACGACGGCTTTGACCTGCCGGATAAAAACTGCCCCAACTGCGGCACCCGGATGCTGGTGGACGGCCACGATATTCCCTTCGAGACCTTCCTCGGCTTCTACGGCGATAAAGAGCCGGATATCGACCTGAATTTTTCCGGCGAATATCAGTCCAATGTGCACCGCTATACCGAGGAGCTGTTCGGCAAAGCCAACGTGTTCAAGGCGGGCACCGTGTCCGGTATTCAGGACAAGACCGCCTACGGCTATGTCAAAAAATATCTGGATGAGCGCGGCCGCACGGTGAACCATGCGGAGGAGAACCGCCTGACTCTGGGCTGCACCGGCGTCAAGCGCACCACGGGTCAGCACCCCGGCGGCATGGTCGTTGTGCCGGACACCTACGAGATCTACGATTTCTGTCCCATCCAGCACCCGGCGGATGATGTGGCAGGCGGCCTGCTGACCACCCACTTCGAGTTCAAGTACCTGCACGATACCCTGCTCAAGCTGGACGAACTGGGCCACGATATGCCCACCTTCTACAAGTATTTTGAGGAGTACACCGGAATCCCCATCGACAGCATCCCCATGAACGACCCCAAGGTGTACAGCCTGCTGACCAGCCCGGAAGCGCTGGGCGTGACCCCGGAACAGATCGACAGCCAGACCGGCACCTTCGGCATCCCGGAAATGGGTACCAACTTCGTGCGCGGTATGCTGGTGGAGGCACGGCCCAAGAACTTCTCCGAGCTGATCCAGATCTCGGGCCTGTCCCATGGCACCGATGTGTGGACCGGCAACGCGGACGAGCTGATCCGCAGCGGCACCTGCACCATTGCGGAGGTCATTGGCTGCCGTGACAGCATCATGCTGTACCTGCTGCGCAAGGGGCTGGAACCCAAGATGGCCTTTGATATCATGGAGGCTGTGCGCAAGGGCAAGGTGGCCAAGGGCGGTTTCAAGGATGGCTGGGAGGAAGCCATGCGGGAGCACGAGGTGCCGGACTGGTACATCGAGAGCTGCCGCAAGATCAAGTATATGTTCCCCAAGGCCCATGCCGTGGCCTACCTGATGTCGGCCATTCGTCTGATGTGGTTCAAGATCTACCGTCCGCCGGAGTTCTATGCCGTGTACTTTACCGTACGCGGCGACGACATCGACTATGAGGCCGCTGTGGGCGGTGCGGCAGTGGCCCGCGCCCACATGGAAGAAGTCAAGCGCCGCCTGAAGGAAGAGAAGAACGCCAAGGACGAGGATGTGCTGGTCAGCCTGCAGCTCGTCAACGAGATGCTGGTGCGCGGCTACGAGTTTTTGCCCATTGAGCTGGGCAAGAGCCGCGGCTCCAAGTATGTGGTGGAGGACGGCAAGGTACGTTTGCCTTTCTCTTCGCTGAAGGGTCTTGGCGGTGCTGCCGCCGATGCACTGGAAAAGGTGACCATCCACGGCGAAGAATATATCTCGGTGGAAGAGTTGCAGCAGGCTTCTG
>NZ_FMFG01000010.1:55388-70664 GCF_900066275.1 uncultured Faecalibacterium sp.
GATCTCGGTCACTTTCTCGGCATCCTCATCGCTCACGTCGCAGCCGGAGATGATGGTGACGAAGCTGGAATCCTTCTTGCACATGCCGCGTGCCAGACGGTAGGTAGCTTTGGTGATATCGTTGGAGGTGGAAACGATCTTGCCGTTCTCCAGAGCCATGATCTCGCCCTTCTTGATGCGCTTGCCGTCGTACTCACTGTCGCGGGCAGCATAGGTGATCAGACCGGTGGACACCTTGTCGGCAGCAGCCATCATGTTGATGGTGTTGGTCTCGGCGTTCACAGAGGGATCAAAGTTCAGCATGGCGGTAATGCCCATGGGCACGGTGCGGGTGGGCAGAACGACCACCTGACGGTCGGCCAGCTTCTGGGCCTGCTCAGCAGCCATGATGATGTTCTTGTTGTTGGGCAGCACGAACACGGTCTTTGCGGGCACGCTCTGGATGGCGGCGAGGATATCCTCGGTGGCTGGGTTCATGGTCTGACCACCGGAGACCACTGCGTCTGCAGCCAGATCGGTGAACACGGCCTTCAGGCCTTCACCGGCGGCAACGGCAACAAAGCCATAGTCACGGCTGGGGTCCACAGCAGCGTAGACGAACTCGCTGGACTGAGAAGGAGCCTTCTCAGCAGAAGCCTGCTTTTCCAGGCTCTTGCCCTGCTTCTGACGGGCCAGGAACTGCTCGTGCATGTTCTCGATCTTGAAGTTGGTCAGGTAGCCATACTTGATGGCTTCGCTCAGGATCTTGCCGGGATCAGCGGTGTGCACATGCAGGTTGATCACATCGTCATCCTCGATGCACACCACGCTGTCACCGTTGGATTCTGCAAAGGCACGCATCTTTGCGGCGCTTGCACCCTCATACTTGTTGATCAGGAACTGGGTGCAGTAGCCGTTCTTGATGTCCTCCACCTTCATCAGGTCGTCGGTGAACACGCCCTTGCCGGCGTTCTCGGTGGAGAGCTTTGCCTTGTTGGGAGCGGCCTCGCCGCCTGCCACGATGCCTTCGCCATGGAACACCTTGCCCATGCCCTCAAAGATGACCATGATGCCCTGACCGCCGGCATCCACAACGCCGGCCTTCTTCAGAACAGGCAGCAGGTTGGGGGTGTCCTCCAGAGCCTTCTGGCCGGCGGTCATCACCACATCCCACAGAGCAGGCACATCCTCGGCACCGCAGGCAGCAGCTTCCTCAGAGGCAATGCGTGCAACCGTGAGGATGGTGCCCTCGGTGGGCTTCATAACGGCCTTATAAGCGCCCTCGACACCCTTCTTCAGAGCCTCGACAATGTCGGCAGCGGTGGCTTCCTTCTTGCCTTCCAGCGCCTTGGAGAAGCCGCGGAACAGCAGGCTGGTGATAACACCGGAGTTGCCGCGTGCACCGCGCAGCATGGCGGAAGCAGCGGTCTTGGAAGCCTCACCCACGGTGCAGCTGTCGTCCAATGCTTCCAGCTCGCGCACAGAAGCACCCACGGTCATGCCCATGTTGGTGCCAGTGTCGCCATCAGGAACAGGGAAAACGTTCAGCTCGTCCACGCGGGAGCGCTGATTGTTGATGTTGTTGGCGCCAGAGATAATGGCGTCACGCAAAATCTTACCAGAAATCATTCTTTTTTACTCCTTGTACTTGCCGGAAAAGCCCGGCGCATTCGGATGAACCAACAAAAATCAGGCGATCACATCGTCTACCGAAACCACAACGCGGGCAACCTTCAGGCCGGTAGCCTGCTCCACCTCGTCCTTGACGCGGTGAGAGATGCTGCGTGCGGCGGTAGAAATGTTCAGGCCATAGCTCACTGCAATGTGCAGTTCGATCACCAGACGACCATCCTCCTGCGTGACACGGACACCCTTTTCCGGGTAATCAGAACCGTGCACCATGCTTCTGACGGCATCGGTCATATCACGGGGTGCCATTGCGGCAACACCGTAACACTGTTTGGCTGCTTCACCTACCAGAGTAGCAAAATACCCGGACGTAAAGCTGACATCCCCCAGAGGGAAACGGGAAGTGATCATAGTCGCTCTGCTCCTTTATGTTATTTTCATAAAACACATTCAAGGTCTGGGGCGCAGCGGCGGACAGATACACATACTGCGCCGAGAAACACCCACATTATTATACAACTTTGGGGCGCGCTTGTACAGCGCAAAATGCTGGTATATCAACTTTTTGCGCAGGTTTCTGCATTGACGGCATGGTTCGGGCGGCTTCGCACCGGGAAGGTGATAGCATAACGGACGCTGGTTGCTTTTTATCAAAACCGAAAGTATGACGAAAGAAAGCAAACAATCTGTTAAAAAAATATAAAAGGTGGGTGATAACTCTTTATCCGACTATGAAAAAGTGCTAAAATAGAAACAAGGATAGGGACTGCGGCGCAGGGTCCCGCTTGTGCGGATGAACTGCGTTATTTTTTGCGCACGGCGCGTGGAACAATGTTTAGGAGCTGTTGTCATGAATATTCTGTTTTTCCTTTCACCCAAGCAGGATCTGATGTATGTTTACGACGATTTCACCCTTCGGCAGACGCTGGAAAAGTGGGAGAATAACCGCTACGCGTCCATTCCGGTGCTCAACCGGCAGGGAAAATATGTGGGCACCCTGACCGAGGGCGACATTCTCTGGGGGCTGAAAAAGTTCCATGGTCTGGATCTGGAAGCGGCTGAGGATGTCCCCATTTCGGCCTTCCCGCACAAGCGCGACTACAAGGCTGTCACCGTGACCACCAGCATGGATCAGCTGATCGAAGCGGCCATGAACCAGAACTTTGTGCCGGTTGTGGATGACCGCGGCATCTTCATTGGCATCGTGCGCAGGCAGGCGATCATCCGTTACTGCTATGAGAAGGCCCGCACAGAGCAGCAGGCCCATGAGCAGCGCATCCCGGAATATGCCGCTGTGCATTGAACGATATAAATAGGTGGCCAGCTGCCCGGTTCCGCATCTGAAGCCGGGCGGCTTTTTGTCTGCAAAATGCGTTGAAAATCCGATTTATGGTACCTGCTGTGTGCGATAATACAGCCATGGAACAAAAACGTTCTGAAAAGCTGCAAAAAACGAGATACGGGAGGGAACACGGATGAAAGATTTTGAACTGCGTTATGTTGGAAGCCATGTGGAAGTATACACCGGCAGCGGAGTGTTCCTGTTTTCGGCCGATACGGTGCGGGAAGCAATGGAAGAACTGGCAGAGTAAGCGCCCGCAAACAGACAGGGACTTCGGTGCAAATGTAAAATTGATGTAAAATAATTGAAAAAGAAAGAGCACGAATTCATTAAGAGACGGAAAAATGTGTAGAAAAAGTGATTTTCTTGTAAAATAAACCTTGTTGTGACAGGATAAAAAATGATATAATAGATTCAAGCGCGGTCATTGTGCGCCGTTCTGCGCAGCAGAGCGGCAGGCCGCAGCATCTGCCGGATCAAGCAGGCCCGGTGTGCGGGCAGGGCAGATGGACAAGGATCAAAAGGAAGATCATTTTTAGGAGTATCGTTATGGATATCACACACATTACCTCTCTGTTGGGTGGAATTGCGCTGTTTCTGTACGGCATGTCCATTATGGGCGCTGGCCTGGAAAAACTGGCCGGCGGCAAAATGCAGGGCGTGCTGCAAAAGCTGACCTCCTCAACGCTCAAGGGCGTTATTTTTGGCACCCTCATCACGGGTGTCATCCAGTCCTCGGCCGGCACGGTCGTTATTTGTGTCGGTCTGGTAAACTCCGGCATCATGACCCTTACGCAGTCGGTAGGCGTCATTATGGGTGCAAACATTGGTACCACTGTTACTGGCCAGCTGATCCGCATGGCGGATATCTCCGGTGACAGTCTCTGGCTGACACTGATCCAGCCCAAGACCTTTGCGCCCGTGGTGGCGTTTATCGGCTGCATTTTTTATGTGTTCCTGCGCAGCGCTAAAAGGAAGAACATCGGCCAGATCATGCTGGGCTTCGGCATCCTGTTTACCGGCATGAGCCTGATGGACACCGGTGTGGCTCCTCTGCGCGAGAGCGCCGTGTTCCAGAATCTGTTCGTTACCATGACGAATCCCGTTCTGGGCATTCTGGTGGGCGTGGTGGTCACGGTGATCATCCAGTCCTCCTCGGCATCGGTGGGTATCCTGCAGGCACTGTCCAGCACGGGTCTGGTCACCTTCAGCTCTGCCATCCCCATTATTCTGGGCGCACACATCGGCACGGCCTTTACGCCGCTGCTCACCATTGGCGGCTCCTCCAAGGACGGCAAGCGCGCTGCACTGATCCATCTGTACTTCAACATCATTGGCAGCGTGATCCTGCTGGCGCTGGTGTATGCGGTGCAGTTTACCGTTGGCATCCCCATGTGGAACGATGTGATGAACAAGAGCACCATCGCAAACATCCACACCCTTTCCAGCGTGTGCGCCATGCTGCTGTTCCTGCCGTGCAGCGGTGTGCTGTCCAAGCTGGCACTGCTCACTGTGCCGGACAGCGCCGAGGAAGCACAGGAGCTGAGCATGCCGGTGCTGGACGAGCGCCTGTTCAAAAGCCCGGCTGTGGCCCTGCAGCAGGCTAAGAGCGCTGTGATCAAGATGTCCCGCCGTGCTGCCCGCAATGTGAATCTGGCTGCACCGCTGCTGCTGAAGATGGACGAGGATACCGTCAGCGCCATCCGGGTGCGTGAAAACCTGATCGACCGCATGGAGGTGGCAATCTCCAACTATCTGATCAAGATGACCGATCAGGAGCTGGGCGACGATGAGAGCCACACTGTGACCGAACTGCTGAATTTTGTTACCGAGTTCGAGCGCATCGGCGACTATGCGGTGAACATTATGGAAAAGGCAGAAGAACTGCAGGAAAAGGAAGCGTCCTTCAGTGAAAGCGCCACCAAGGAGCTGCAGCTGCTGGAGAATGCGCTGAACCGCATCCTGAACCTGACCAACGATGCCTTTGAAAACAGCGATATGCGTCTGGCGGCTCAGGTGGAACCGCTGGAGGAAGTGATCGATGTGATGGCGGAGCGCCTGCGCGACCAGCACATCCTGCGCCTGAAGGACGGCGTGTGCTCCATTGATACGGGTGTCGTGTTCCTGGATGTGCTGAACAATGCAGAGCGCATCTCGGATCACTGCTCCAACGTTGCTGCCCGCCTGATCGGCATGGATGCCGGCGAGGACTACGACTCCCACACCCTCAAGAGCATCATGCACCACAACCCCACCAAGGACTACATGCTGGAATACGAGGAGTGCCGCAAGGCCTACCTTGTTCCGCTGGAAGAAATGGAAGCCTGAAACTAAGAAAGACCTCCGGGACGCTTTTCCCGGAGGTCTTTTTTGCGTTAAAAATCAAGCACTTTTGGGCAAAGAGACAATGACCCAGCGGTGCGGCCCGTGAAAGCCGTCTACCTTGGCGGCTTTGCTGCAGGTGCCGGGGCTGGGCGGGCCGAGGTGGATACCGCGGTCCAGCTGCTTGCCGCAAAGACGGCACTGGTAATGGAGGGTGATCTGTTCTGACATGAGGAAGCACTTCCTTTTATGATCGCTGCAGGCGGTTAAGAAACTTTACATCTATTATCATTATATAATTTTTACATCGGGATGTCAATAAAAATAATCAGTAAAAGTAGATAAAAATTGAGCATTCTGCACTCAATCGCCCAGATCTTCCAGCAGCAGGTCCAGTTCCCGTTCGCTGTACACGGTCACACCGCGCTTGATGCGCACGGCATCGTTCTCCGGCAGAAGATTGGTGTAGATGCCGGTGACGGTGACAAGCACATCCGGCTGGCCATTGGTGCCGCAGCGGTAAACGGCCACGCGCCCGCCTTTGTCGCACAGGCGGTAGCTTTGGGCAGCAAGCTCCGGCATGGCCTGTGCGGCAAGGTCTGCTGCGGAGGAAGGCGGTGCTTCGCTGCCGGGGTCGGGCACCGGAAGGCTGAGCTTGGGCAGGGCCATCCAGAACAGGCTGAACACGATGGTGAATACGCACAGCCCGTAGAACAGGCAGGTGCACAGTTTGCGCATGGAGAAACACGCTCCTTTCCGGCTGAAGTATGCCCCAAAACAGGGGAGAACAGTCAATTTTCACACGGGAATGCTGTACTTTGTCCGGCAGATTGTGTTATACTACAGATGATTAGACCTATCAGGGCCGAAGATTGGTTCTTGCCCGCGTTCTGTGCACGTGCTATAATATGGTATTGCGTGCAGTTCTGTGCGCTTTGATGGAAAAGTACCAGCGCATGGCGCTGAAAAAGCAGCCTGAATGTTAGGAGGCGATTTCTATCTCCGATATGAGAAAGATCAACCGTGCCGGTGAGGGGCATTCCCCGGCACCGGCGGGGCGGAAGGTAAATGTGAGCAACAGCCGCCGGGAGTCCCAGCTGGGACCCAAACACGGCCGGGAACCCAAAGAACCAAAGGAACCCCGTGAAAAGGGCAGACATCCCATTCTGCGCTTCATTGGCCGAACCATTGCTACACTGATTTGTCTGGGCATCATGGCAGGCAGTCTGGTGGCAGTGGGTGCTGTGTATTACGTGGTGCAGGCTACCGCCAACGACGGCGACCTGCTGGATCTGGACAACATTGAGCTGAGCCAGTCCAGTGTGGTGATGGCTACCGACCCGGACACCGGTGCACAGGTGGAGTATGCCACGCTGCGCTCTTCCAACAGCCACCGCGTGTGGGCGGATCTGGAGCAGATCCCCACGAACCTGCAGTATGCGTTCATCTGCACCGAGGATAAGGACTTTTACAACGAGCCCGGCGTCAACTTCAAGCGCACCATCGGCGCAATGGTCAACGAATACCTGCTGCCCATCTACAGCTCCAAGCAGGGTGCATCCACGCTGGAGCAGCAGCTGATCAAGAACCTGACCGACGACAAGAGCGCCAGCGGCATTGAAGGCGCACTGCGCAAGCTGCGCGAGATCTACCGCGCCCTCTGCCTGAGCCGCAGCTATTCCAAGGAGACCATTCTGGAAGCGTACCTGAACACCATCAGCTTTACCGGCACCATTCAGGGCGTGCAGACTGCGGCCAACGAATACTTTAATAAGGATGTCAGCCAGCTGACCCTGTGGGAGTGTGCGACCATTGCGTCCATCACCAAAAACCCCACCAACTATAACCCCTACACCAACCCCGAAAACCTGATCAACCGCCGTAACTTCCTCATGTACAACATGTGGCAGCAGGGCGTGATCAGCGAAGAGGACTACCGCAACGCAGCGGCCCAGCCGCTGGTACTGGCCGAGGAAGAGGATACCAAGAAGAATTCTTCCGTTACCTCTTACTTTACCGATGCACTGTTCACCGAGCTGGTGCAGGACATCATGGACAAGGAAAACATTTCGGAATCCGAGGCACAGAAGCTGCTGTACACCGGCGGCTTTACCGTTGAGTCGACTGTGAACACCAAGGCGCAGTCCGCCATGGAAAACCTGATGCTCAACACGGATGATGCCTACTTCCCGGCCGGCTGGCATGAGGAAGAGGTGACCTCCATCTCGGACGACGATGTACAGGTGATGAACGAGGACGGTACGCCCAAGACCCGCACCGGCGACGACGGTACCGTTTACTATTACCGCAATGTGCGTACTCAGGCAGCCATGGTCACGCTGGACTATGACGGCAATGTGATCGCCATTGTGGGTGGTCTGGGCGAAAAGAACAAGAGCCTCTCGCTGAACCGTGCCTACAGTGTCACTCGTCAGACGGGTTCTACCATCAAGCCTATCGGTGCGTATGCACTGGGTGTAGAGTATGGTCTGGTGAACTGGTCCACCATGCTCAACAACTCGCCCTTGTATCAGAAGCAGGATATGGTGATCCGCGATGAGGATTACTGCCGCAAGAACGGCCTGATGGGCCTTTCCGACAAGCAGCTGCGCGCTTATCCCAACGCATGGCGCAGCTGGCCCCGCAACTATGGCGGCAACTACGGCGACAACAGTGATGTGCCGCTGTGGAACGGTCTGGCCCGCTCGCTGAACACCATTGCGGTGCGTGTGGGCGATCTGGTGGGCGCAAGCAACATCTTCAATTTTGTGTACAACACCCTGCAGCTGAACACGCTGGACCCGGTAAACGATGTGGGTCTGGCGCAGATGGTCATGGGCAGTCAGACCCATGGCGTTACGCCCACGGCGCTGGCAGCTGCGTTCCAGATCTTCTACGATGGCCAGTACACCACCCCGCACCTGTATACCCGCGTGCTGGACCGTGACGGCAATATCTATCTGGAGAACAACTCCACCAGCTATCAGGCCCTGACCCCGGATACCGCTTATGTGATGAACCGCCTGCTGAAGAACGTGCTGTACTCCAGCGTGGGTACCGCCGGCGGCCGCTACCCCAACTCCAACGGCATGGAAGCCTTTGGCAAGACCGGTACCGCCAGCGACGAAAAGGATCTGTGGTTCGTGGGCGGCACGCCGTACTACGTTACCGCCGTGTGGTGGGGCTACGATGCACCCTATGATATGACCAAGACGCTGGGTAAGCAGCAGGCCAAGACCCGTACCTGTGTTATGGCGTGGAAGGCCCTGATGGAACAGGTGCAGGCAAACCTGCCGTATAAGGCATTCCCGACCTCTGCCGGTGTGGTGGAGCGCCGCTACTGCACCCAGAGCGGCCTGCTGGCAGGCGGCTCCTGCCCCAGCACCGCCGTGGGCTACTACCGCGCCGATGATCTGCCTGGTACCTGCAACTACTCCCATGCAGCAGCTCCTGCAGCGGCTGCACCTGCGGAGACTGCGGCACCGGAGCAGGCTGTCATTCCTGCGGATACAGGTAATCAGGATACAGACTGATCTGTAGCCACATGAAGGACAAAAGGCGTACTATCGGCACCGGCGCGGGGTGAATCCGGCAAGGAAATACCGCGCTTGCCGCAGCAAAACTGGATAATCTGACAAAAACGCATCCGACCTCTTGCATTGCAGGGGGCCGGATGCTATTATATTCACTGCAAGAACACTTGTGTTTGTGAGGTGAACAAGTTGGAACGCCGCTTTTATCTGGTAGATGCGCAGGTGCTGCCTGAGGTTTTTCTCAAGGTGGTACGCGCCAAGGAACTTCTGGCCAGCGGGGAGGCACGCAGCATTTCCGCTGCCACCCGTGCAGTCGATCTTTCGCGCAGCGCTTTTTATAAGTATAAGGACTGCATTTTTGACTCCGAGAATGGCCGTGAGGTGATCACCGTCATGGCTACTCTGCGGGACGAGACCGGTGCACTGCAGAGCCTGCTGGCCGGCATCAGCGCCGCAGGTGCAAGCATTGTGACCATCAACCAGTCCACACCGGAAAACGGTGCCGCACTGGTGGCAGTCACCATCCGCACCGATACCATGCAGATGACTCCCGAAGAGCTGACTGAAAAACTTTCGCGTCAGCGTATGGTGGTAGGCGTGCACTGCGGGTACAATCTGTAAGCAGTCTTCAGAAAACGAGGGAGAACAACAATGGCTAAAATTGCAATTCTGGGCTTTGGCACGGTGGGCAGCGGCGTGTACGAGGTACTGTGCCGCAACGCTGCGGGTGTCTCCCGCCGTGCAGGTGAGCCGGTGGAGGTCAAGTACATCCTTGACCCGAAGGATTTTTCAAACCATCCGGATGCACACCTGTTTATAAAGAACTTCGATACCATTCTGGAAGACCCGGAGATCAAGGTGGTTGTAGAGACCATCGGCGGCACCCGCTTTGCGTATCCGTATGTAAAGGCCTGCCTTGAGAGCGGCCGCAGCGTATGCACCTCCAACAAGGAGATGGTGGCCACCTACGGCGCAGAGCTGCTGGGCCTTGCCAAAGAGCACGGCTGTGCCTTCCTGTTCGAGGCTTCTGTGGGCGGCGGTACGCCCATCATTACCCCGATGCACCAGTGTCTGGCGGCAAACGTCATCACCGAGGTGGAGGGCATCGTGAATGGCACCACCAACTTCATGCTCACCAAGATGGTGCGCGAAAATCTGGGCTTTGACGATGCGCTGAAGATCGCGCAAGAGCTGGGCTACGCCGAGACGAAGGACCCCAGCGACGATGTGGACGGCCGTGATGCCTGCCGCAAGATCGCCATTCTGTCCTCGCTGGTGTGCGGCCATCAGATCTACCCCCAGAACATTCCCACCCGCGGCATCCGTGCCATTACCACGGCAGATGTGGAAGCGGCGGAAAAGCTGGGCTGTGTGATCAAGCTGATCGCATGGATGAAGCGCGGCAAGGACGGCAGCGTGGCTGCCGGTGTGGAGCCGTGTCTGGTGCCCAAGGCAAACCAGCTGGCCAGCGTGGACGATGTGTTCAATGCAGTGCTGGTCAAGGGCGATATGCTGGGCGACGTGGTGTTCTACGGCAAGGGCGCAGGCAAGCTGCCCACCGCCAGCGCCGTGGTGGCCGACGTTGTGGATGCCCTGAAGCATGGCTCCAAGGTGCACGACAGCCTGTTCTGGCAGCCTGCTGAGCCGGTGGAGGGAATGCTCACCGACCCGGCTCCTGCTGCATATTATGTGCGTGTAGCAGGCATTGCTCCGGCGGTGGTGGAAGCCATCTACGGCTATGGCAGGGTGGTGGACGAACGCTACGAAGGCTGCGCTTACTTTGTGGAGCGAGCCGACGAAAAGGCACTGGCCGAAGCAGCCCGCAAGGTGGAAGCCGTGGGCGGCAGCGTGAAGCTGGTGCTCAAGCGTCTGCCGGAAGAAAACTGATAACGGAATAAGGAAAGGTGCGGCGGCTATGAAGATCAAGGTTTCTGTCCCGGCCACCAGTGCAAACATCGGCTCCGGCTTTGATGCGCTGGGTCTGGCGGTGACGCTGTATAATACGGTCACCTTTGAAGAGAGCGAAGTGCTGGATATCTCGTCTGCGGACGGTACCCGCATCCCGCGCGGTGAATCGAACCTCGTGTACCGTTCGGCAAAGGGGCTGTTTGAGAAGGTGGGCAAGCAGATCCCGCCCCTCAAGATCACCCAGACGAATCCCATCCCCATGGCGCGCGGCCTTGGTTCTTCTTCGGCCTGCATCATCGCGGGTCTGCTGGGTGCCAACCGGATGCTGGGCGATGTGCTCAACACGCAGGAGCTGCTCACGCTGGCCACCTCCATTGAGGGCCACCCGGATAACGTGGCCCCGGCTCTTCTGGGCGGCCTGACCAGCAGCGTGTTCGAGGATGGCAAGGTGTACTCGGTCAAGCGCAATGTGGATGAAACGCTGTGCTTTGCCGCCATCGTGCCGGACTACAAGCTGCTGACGGAAGCCGCTCGTGCGGCCCTGCCCAAAGAGGTCTCCCACAAGGACGCGGTATATAACCTTTCGCGCGCTGCGCTGGTGCCCGCCGCCTTCTGCGAGGGCAGACATGATCTGCTGGCCATTGCCACCGAGGATAAGCTGCACCAGCCCTACCGTATGCCGCTGATGCCCGGCTCCAAGGAAGTGTTCGATATGGCACGCCTGTGCGGTGCAAAGGCTGTTTACGTTTCCGGTGCGGGCAGCACCGTGATGGCTGTAGCGGAAAAGGCGGAGGCCGAAAAGTTCTATTCCAAGCTGGAAAAGGGTCTGGAGCTGCTGGAAGGTCTGGACGGATGTGAAGCATTTACATTGCTGCGTTTGGATGCCGATAACACCGGCGCAACGGTGGAATGATAAATGGGTAAGGGAAGTGCAAGGCGCTGCTGACCGCTTCCGCCCGGTGTACCCCCTTTTGACAAAGGGACAAAAAGAGGAGAGTGACAAGATATGGCGTTGATCGTACAGAAGTTCGGCGGTTCTTCGGTGAAGGACCGTGACCGTATCTTCAACGTGGCACGCATTGTGGCAAACACCCACAACGCGGGCAATGACGTAGTTGTGGTGGTGTCCGCTCAGGGCGATACCACCGATGAACTGATCGCCAAGGCTGGGGAGATCACCCACAACCCTTCGGCCCGTGAAATGGATATGCTGCTGGCTAGCGGCGAGCAGATCAGCATTTCGCTGCTGGCCATGGCACTGAATGAGCTGGGCTGCCATGCCATCAGCCTGACCGGCTGGCAGGCTGGCTTCCGCACCGACCGCGCCTATACCAAGGCGCGCATCACCCGCTTGGAGACAGAGCGCATCTCTTCTGAGCTGGAGCGCAACCGTGTGGTCGTTGTGGCGGGCTTCCAGGGCCTGAACAAGATGGATGACATCACCACTCTGGGCCGCGGCGGCTCCGACACCAGCGCTGTTGCCATTGCAGCAGCCCTGCACGCAGACCGCTGCCAGATCTTTACCGATGTGGAAGGCGTTTACACGGCCGACCCGCGCAAGGTGCGCAACACCCGCAAGCTGGATGAGATCACCTTTGACGAGATGCTGGAGCTGGCATCTCTGGGTGCACAGGTGCTGAACAACCGCAGCGTGGAGCTGGCCAAAAAGTATAATGTGGAGCTGGAGGTGCTCTCCAGCCTGAATCCCGTGCCCGGTACGGTGGTCAAGGAGGTTACAAAAGACATGGAAGGTATGCTGATCAAGGGTGTCGCAAAAGACACTGATGTTGCTGTTATCACGATTCTGAACGTTCCCGATGAGCCGGGCATGAGCTTCAAGATCTTCGGTCTGCTGGCCCAGAAGAACATCAACGTGGACATCATCCTGCAGTCCACCGGCCGTGACGGCAAGAAGGATATCAGCTTTACCTGCTCTGAGGGCGAAGCCGATCTGGCCATGCGCGTGCTGAAGGAGAGCGCACACTTCAACGATGTGAGCGTGGACACCACCTGCGCCAAGGTCTCCATTGTGGGTGCCGGTATGCAGAGCCACAGCGGCGTTGCTTCCAAGATGTTTGAGGCACTGTCCAACAACAACATCAATATCAAGATGATCTCCACCAGCGAGATCAAGATCTCCTGCATCATCAACCGCGACGATGCCGACAAGGCTGTTTCTGCGATCCACGATATGCTGTTTGATTAAATAAAAATATAGGAATGCCGCATCGCCTTTTAGGTGGTGCGGCATTTTTGCGTGGAAAACTCCTCCAGTCGCCTGCGGCGACAGCCCCCTCTGAGAGGGGGCCTTTGACAGAGCGGGAAACTTTTCTGTTTCGCCAGAGCCTCCCTCATTGAGGGAGGTGGATGCGAGTGTGCGAGCAGACGGAAGGAGTTTTTTCGGTCATACTTATTTTACACTTCCGGCGTTTACACAAAATGCAAAGGGGTGTATAATATACACTGTATCTGTGCGGCGCAGTGCGCTGCAAATTCTGCAAAAGGAGCTGCAACGCACCATGGAACCGACTGATAGAAATGCTGCAAAGCCCCGCCTGACCCGCGCTCAGTGGAAGCGCCGCAAGCGGCTGCGTCTGGCCCGCAACTGGGCCATTCTCATTCTCGTCTGCGCTGCCATTGTGGCGCTTATGACCAAAGGCATCCTCTGGCTGCTGCCAAAGGTGAACGCCATGCTTGCAGGGCCGCAGAGCTTTGATGCGGCCAGCTACGATGGCACCGGCTACAGCTTTGATGCTGACGATGAGCGTTTTGTGCTGGTGAACACCAATCTGCCTTTTGCCGAGGAACCCTCTCCGGCCCTTGCCGATGCCGATGAAGCCAGCGGTATCCAACTGGAAGCCGAAGCAGCTGCAGCCTACCAGAAAATGGCTGCGGCTGCGGCCGAGGACGGCGTTGCACTGGTGCTGACGGCAGGCTATCAGGACGCAGATGCCCGCAGCGCGGCCTATGAGACGCAGAAGCAGCAGTATCTGGAAAAGGGCAAAACCGAGGAAGAAGCCGCCAGCCTTGCGGCAGATATCCAGCCGCCTGCGGAATGCAATGATCACGGAACCGGCTATGCGGCGGATATCCTCAGTACGGACTACCCGACCCGTGATACCGGCTTTGATACGACCCGCGCCTATGAGTGGCTCACCGCCTACGCCGCCGAATACGGCTTTATCCTGCGCTACCCGCAGGACAGGCAGGCTGCTACCGGCGTGGTGTTTGAGCCGTGGCACTGGCGGTATGTGGGCGTTGAAAATGCCCTTGCCATCCGTGCCAGCGGCCTGAGTCTGGAAGAATTTCTTGCCTTGCAGAAGGCATCATAAAATAAAAAGCTCCCTGTGAAAGCAGGGCGGAGGAACAAATTGGAACGTACTCTCATTGCGCCGGGTGTGCATCTTTCCTGTGACCCGGCGGAAAAATTCAACCGCTGCCGCATCAGCGTCCACTTTGCCTTTCCGGCAAAGCGGGAAACGGCCACAGCACATGCGCTGCTGCCGCTGGTGCTGGAGCGCGGCTATGCCGACTGCCCGGATATGACCCGCCTGACCAAAAAGCTGGCCAAGCTCTACGGTGCAGACCTCACAGTGGATGCCCGGCCCATGGGCTGCAGCCACAACCTGTGTGTTAGTGTTACCGGTATCAAGGATCAGTTTGCGCTGGAAGGGGAGACCCTTACAAGGGAATATGCATCCATTGCACTGGGTGCGGCCTTTCACCCGTATTTTGTGGGCGGCACTTTTGATCCGGAAGCCGTGGGCATTGAAAAGCAGATGCTGAAAAAGGCGCTGGAAGATGAGATCAACGATAAGCGCCTTTACTGCCTGCATCAGGCCAACCGGGAATTCTTTGGCGACAGCCCGGCGGGTGTGCGGCAGGAGGGCTATCTGGAAGAGGTGGAAGGTCTGACACCGGAACAGCTTACCACAGCCTATTACGAGATGCTGCGCACCGCCAACATTGAACTGCTTGTGCTGGGCTGCACGGCAGAGCAGACCGCTGCGGTAAAGGATGCACTGCTGGCAGAGCTTGCGGCAATTGACCGTGCACCGCTGCCGCTGGCGGAAAACGTTGCCATGCCCTGCCGGGAGCCGGTGCACAAAACCGAAACCTATGATATGGTGCAGGCGAAGCTCTGTATGCTGTTCACGCTGGGCGAACCCATGCGCACCGAACAGCTGGCTGCTGTGCGCCTTGCCATGGCGCTGTACGGCGGCAGTGTGACCAGCCGCCTGTTCCTGAATGTGCGCGAGCGTGACCACCTGTGCTACTACTGCTCGTCCTCGTTCCAGAGCTTTACCGGAAGCATGGCTGTGAACAGCGGCGTGGAGCACGCCGACGCAGCCCGGGCAGAGCGGGCCATCTTGAAGGAACTGGCCGACCTGTGCGATGGCCCCATCACCGACGATGAATTTGAGGACTGCCGTCGGGGTCTGCTGAGCGGGATGCAGGGGGTAGAGGATACCTTGGGCGGCATCGAGACATGGTATTACATTGAAGTGCTGCGCGGCGGCGACCCGGCCAAGGTGCAGACACCCGCCGAAGCCCGCGCCGCTC
>NZ_FMFG01000047.1:0-16548 GCF_900066275.1 uncultured Faecalibacterium sp.
CCTTACCGTCAAAGTCCGAGCGTTCAGAGCGTCGCAGGCAATGAGTAGGGCTGCATGAGGAATGCAGGGGTGAGATTCCCGTGGGCTGCTGCCAGCAGCCATCCGTTGGCTCATTTTTTGATTTTTAAGAAAGGGGATTTTTACGATGCAAGCGAAAAAGACAAACCCTGAAAAAACAAAAAATCCAGAGATGCTTACTCTGGATTCAACTTATCGTATTGGCAATCGTTCCTTTATCGTTGAGCCGGTGTTCAAAGAAGAAAGTTCCCAGACCTTAGGAGAAGTTCTTCTCCGGCTGATGAAATCCGAAAGCGAAAAATTATAATGACCTTTCGGGAGGCAGCGGACAGAGAAAGCGGATTGTGTTATAATATAGGTGTACAAGTGAATTTGCTATTCGACTGTCCCAAGAAAGGAGCGAGTATGAAACAGTCGAGTAACAAGAAATCCCGTGAAGCAACCGCTTTTCTCTATGAGCGTCTTTCCCGTGATGATAATTTGGAGGGCGAGAGTTACAGCATCGGCAACCAAAAGAAACTGCTCACCAAAGTTGCAAAGGAAAAAGGCTATACCAATCTGGTTCACTTTCTGGATGATGGCATTTCCGGCGTGACCATGAACCGTCCCGGTTTCGTTGAAATGATGCAGCAGCTTGAACAAGGAAAAGCCTCTGCTGTGTTCGTCAAAGACCTTTCCCGTCTGGGCCGAAACTATATCGAGGTCGGGCGGCTGACAGAAGAATTTTTCCCAGACCATGACATCCGACTTGTTGCCGTTTCGGACAACATCGACACGGCCGAGGGAGAAAACGAACTGGCACCCATCCGAAACCTGTTCAATGAGTGGTATGCCCGCGACATCAGCAAGAAACGCCGTATCAGTAATAAAATCAAAGGCAACTCCGGCGAACCGATGGGACTTCCTCCCTATGGGTATATCAAGGACCCGAACAATCCCAAGTATTGGGTCATTGATGAAGAAGCTGCACAAGTTGTCCGGCGCATTTTTGATATGACGTTGGAGGGCTTTGGCACGGAACAGATTGCCACCCAGTTTGAAAAGGAAGGCATCCTGACGCCGCAGGCCTACTGGATTCAGAAAGGCATCGGCCGTCCCGGAAAGACCAAGACGCGCCCCGCCACCAAGTGGAATGGCTCCACGATTACCCATCTTCTGTACCAGCAGGAGTATTGTGGTGATGTTCTGAACTTCAAAACCTACTCCAAATCCTACAAGAATAAGAAGCGGATTCATAACGCCCCGGAGAATTGGGTTGTGTTCCAAAATATTCACGAGCCAATTATTGAACGTGCCGTGTTTGAACAGGTACAGCAGAAGCGCGGAAAAATGCGCAAACGCCGTACCAACAACGGAGAACACAATATGTTCTCTGGCTTGCTTGTCTGCGCAGACTGCGGCTGCAATCTGCATTTCCATTTCAATCAGGGCAACCCGGAAATCAAGTATTTCAACTGCTCCAACTACAATGGTAACCGTGGCACCTGCCAATCCACCCACTACATCAGGGTAGACTTTCTGGAAGAAGTGGTGCTGGGCGAAATTCGGCGGCTGACCAAATTTGCCAGCCTCTACGAGGACGACTTTCTGAAAGCTGTTATCGGGCACTCCCAGCAGGCGGACGAAGCCGACCGCAAGCTGAAAGAGAAAGAGTTGAAAGCTCTCCTTGCCCGTGATGAAGAACTGGACGGCCTCTTTGAGCGCATCTATGAAGACAATGTTTCCGGCAAAATCTCTGATGAACGCTTTTCCAGAATGTCCCGGAGATATGAGGACGAGCAAAAGGAGCTGACCGAGAAAATCAAACAGCTCCGCGCCGAAATCGAAAAGCAGAGCAGCCGCACCATGACAACGGATATGTTCATCAGTCTGGTTCGCAAGTACACCAGAGCAAAAAAGCTGACACCCCGGATGCTGAATGAACTGGTGGAAAAAATCGAAGTGTTCAATGCAGAAAAGGTCAATGGTGTATGGGAGCAGCGGCTCCGCATTCACTACAACTGCGTGGGCACCATCGAGATTCCAAGCGCACTTCCTTTGCCAACACCTGATGTGTCGGTGAATACAAGAAAAGGCGTAGTTGTGAACTACGCCCCCTGTGATGTCGCTATTTAGCAAATAAAAAATGACGAATGCTCTTTGACAGCTAAATGCTGTAAGAACATTCGTCATGGTGCAATAAAGCAATCCAAATCCGAACCATTTCCCTTTGATGCGGCTTCTGCCGCTTCTCCAAAAGTCACGGTCTGTGTTCCTTCTTTATAGTTGAAGGTTATCAAAACCTTATCATCGTACAGATAAATCGCATTGATGAAGGTATCCACCAGCGCCTGCCGCTGGTCTTTCAGGCTCATGTCCAGTTTACGGAACCGCAGCAGCCAGAACCGGATGAACTCCTCCGTGACCTTGGGCTTTGCCAGCTTCTCTTCTGCAATGCGGGCTTCAAGCTCACGCTTGGTTTCTTCCAGCTGCTCCAGCCGCTCCTTGGTGGAGCTGGTCAGGATACCGGCCTGAATCGCATTGAGCATATTCTGGATACCAGATTCAGCATCCCGAAGCTGTTTCTCATAGAGGGGAATGTTGGTGTTCTCCTTGTTTTGCAGTTCCATCACCTTGGCGATGATAGATTCCATGGCGGCATCGTCTTTGACAAGCTGCATCGTCTGGTTGACCACCAGATCTTCCAGCCACTGTTTACGGACGGTCTTTTTCTTGCAGCCCTTGTGCTTTTTGGCAGTGGCACATTTATAGTAGCGGTGGACTTCACCCGTCCGGCTCGTGCCGCTTTCGCCAAACATCAACGCCCCACAGTAGCCGCAGAACAGCTTGGTGGTGAGCAGGTAGTCATCCTCTGCCTTTCTACGGGCAGGGGCTTTCTTGTTTTTGGCGATTTTCTCCTGCACATCCTCAAACAGTTCCAGCGGAATGATGGGCGGGATAGCATCCGGTACGACCACATCCCGGAATTTCAGTTCTCCGATGTACCGCCGGTTTTTGAGCATATGTTCGACGCTGTTATAGGTAAACGCACCGCCCACCGGGTTCTTGATGCCGTTTTCGTTCAGCCAGTCCCGGATCTCCTTCATGGTGGAGCCTTCATTGTACTTCTTGAACGATTCCAGCACAAAAGGCGAGGTGAGAGGGTCAATATGGAACTTCCGTTCCGAATCCAGCGTGTAACCAAAGGTTCCACGACCACCGTTGCAGCGTCCTTTCAGGATGTTCTCGGTCTGTCCACGCACGACTTTCTCGGCAAGGTCAGCGGAATAATACTCGGCATAACCTTCCAGCACCGATTCCAGAATGATGCCCTCCGGCCCCTCGGAGATGATCTCGGTGGCAGACATGAGCTTGACACCATTCTTCTTCAGCTGGGTCTTGTACCGGGCACTGTCGTAGCGGTTCCGGGCAAAACGGTCAAGCTTCCAGACCAGCACAATGTCAAACAGCTTTTTGTCGCTGTCTTTTATCATCTGCTGAAACTCCGGGCGGTTGTCCGTTTTGGCAGAGATGGCACGGTCAATGTAGTGCTTGACGATGGTGATGCCATTCTTTTCCGCATAGGCAGTGCATTCACGAATCTGGCCTTCAATGGATTCTTCGCGCTGGTTATCCGATGAATAGCGGGCATAGATCACGGCGGTCATGGCAAGCACCTCTCTTTTATGCATCAATGGACGGTAGAGTGTTCATTTCAAAGCAATGTTTCGTATAATGTATATACCATACTTTTCATCCTATTGCAATAGTTTTATAGAATGTCATTTTTCCTGAATGTCATTTTTATGATGGACTCCTGTACAAATTTCGGCTGAACGGTATTCAAAAAGGATGTTCTATCCCATGACAGAGCATCCTTTTGAAACAGCTTTCTCTTATTATAGCTTTAAATCGTCCAATTCTGACTTGCTGATTGCAAATCAACCATGTGCGCATACAATCCGTTCCGAGCATAAAGCTCATCCGGTCTGCCTTGCTCCGCTACGATGCCATCCTTCAGCACAACAACCTTGTCTGCACCTGCCACGGTACGCATCCGGTGAGCGATGATGAGAACGGTCTTGTTTTTGATGAGGCGGGACAGAGCCTCCTGAATCGCCGTTTCGTTCTCAACATCCAGACTTGCGGTGGCCTCGTCCAGCAGAATGATGGGCGCATCCTTCAGAAAAGCACGGGCGATGGAAATGCGCTGACGCTCACCGCCGGAAAGAGCGCAGCCATTCTCGCCGATATTGGTGTTCCACTTGTCCGGCAGCTTCTCGGCAAATTCCTCGCAGTTTGCCAGCTTTGCCGCCGTAAGGACCTCCTCGTCGGTGGCACCTTTGCGCCCCAGACGGATGTTTTCGAGGATTGTGTTGTCAAACAGGGTCACATCCTGAAAGACGATGGAATACAGGCTCATGAGCTTTTCCGGGTCGATTCGGGAGACATCCATGCCGCCCACGGTGATACTGCCCTTCTGGTAATCCCAGAACCGTGCTGCCAGCCGGGAAACAGTGGTCTTGCCGCTGCCGGAGGGGCCCACCAGCGCCGTAACCTCCCCCTGCTTTGCGGTAAAGGAGACATCCCGCAGCACCGCTTCACCGGAGTCATAGGCAAAGCCCACATGGTCGAACACGATATCGCAGCCCTGATTGGTCAGCTGCTCGCTGCCGGTCTGCAGGGGAGCGTCCAGAATCTCATTCATCCGCCCCACATTGGTACGCATGGCGATGACCGCCGCCAGATTCTGCAAAGCCCCCTGCATGGGGTCGTACATCCGGGATGCCGCCATCAGGAACAGAAACAGGGTCAGTACGTCGATGCTGCCCTGCACCAGCAGCACCGAACCGGTGAGCGCCACCGATGCAATGCCCAGCTTGAGCACCATGCCGGCGGAGGACACAAACAGCGCTGTTTCCAGCTCTGCCACAATAGACTGCTTTTCCACTGCCCGAATTTTGCCGGAAAGGCCGGACAGATACTGCTGCTCCGCATTGCTGGCTTTCAGGTCCCGGAGAGTCTCGATGTACTCCTGAATACCGTCCGCACAGGCCATTTTCGCCGCCATGGTCCTGGCCTGCACCTTATCCTGTACCCGATAGCTGCCCACCACGATGGCAGCGGATACCGGAATGACCCACAGAGCCGCCAGTGCCATCCGCCACTCAAAGGCGAACAGGCTCAGGGCAATGAGCACCGTGGAAATGAGGGAGCCGAACAGACCGGGGATGAAGTGGGAGCAGTCCTTTTCCAGTACCTCGCAGTCCGCCATGATGGTGCTTGTCAGGTCGGCAAGGTCTCGCTTGCCGAAAAAGGACAGAGGCAGCTTCCGCAGCCGCTCTGCAAGGGTCAGGCGGCGGGTGCCGCTCTCTTTATAGGTGGTAAAATAGGTGCCGTTGTACTGGAACCATGTGGTCAGTAAAATCAGTGCAAAGCAGGCAACGCATCCCAGCAGATAAAAGGTACTTCTCTCACTCGTAGAGCCTGCCAGCAGGTCTTTTACCAGAAGATACAGCAGCCCGGTGGGCAGCATGAACGCCATGTTCTGGAACGCACAGGCCAGAACGCCCTTTACAAGCCCCTTTGCGCCCTCCGGGGAGCTGGCTGTGGCGTGTTGAATTTTTTCGATCATTCCTTACCCCTCCTTTGCGACCTTCCACTGCACCGAGGCCTGATAGTCCTGCCACATCCGGGCAAACAGGCCGTTCTGCGCGCACAGTTCGTCCTTTGTGCCGGATTCCACAATCTGCCCATCCTGCACCACATAGATGCAGTCGGCGTTGGCTACGGTGGACAGACGGTGTGCGATCATCAGCACGGTTTTGCCCTTGGCAAGCTGAGCAAAGGCTGCCTGCACCTTTGCTTCATTGTCCGGGTCGGCAAAAGCGGTGGCCTCGTCAAGCAGCAGGATGGGCGCATTTTTCAGCATGGCGCGGGCAATGGCAATGCGCTGCTGCTCGCCGCCGGACAGATACACGCCTTTTGTGCCAATGACGGTATGGATGCCCTCCGGGAACTTTTCCACGATATCCATGCACTGTGCAGCTTTCAGCGCCGCCAGCACCTCGGCTTCGGTGGCCTGCGCTCTGCCCAGCCGGACGTTGTCCAGAATGCTGCCCTTGAGCAGGCGGCTGTTCTGGAACACAAAGGAGATGGTGTCCATCAACTCTTCCTTGGGGATGTCCCGCACATCCGCTCCGCCCACCCGGACGCTGCCGCTCTGCACATCAAAGAACCGGCAAATCAGGTTTGCCAGTGTGGATTTGCCGCCGCCGGAGGGGCCAACGAAAGCCACCATCTGACCCGGCTGAATTTTCAGCGAAACGCCCTTGATAACATCCGTTTTGCCATCATAGCTGAAATGCACATCCTTCAGGGACACAGAGGCATCTTTCGGATGCCGCGGATGATCGTTTTCTGGCACAGGTTCCGCATCCAGAACCGAATCCACACGAGCCAACGCATCTGCCACAACGAGTTCATTTTCGCTCATGTACATGATGCGGGTCAGGGTCAGGGAGATTACCGGGGTAATGATGATGTAGAACAGCAGGTTCAGCAGAAATTCCGAAGTCACACCGTTCCGGGTGAACAGAAGCCCACCTACAATCAAGAAAGCAAACACACCGTTGATTGCGGCAGTATAGAGCATCATCGGCATCCGCAGCTCTTTGGTGTAGGCAATGACCCACTTTTCGTACTCATCAATGGTCGCTTTGAATTTTTTGAACGAAAAGACGGATTGCCCGAAGGTCTTGACTACCGGGATGCCGCGGACATACTCCACGGCCTCGTTAGACATTGATTCCAACGCATTACCGTATTGCCGCATTTTGTCTGCCATCCGCCTTCCTGTCATGGCGGACATGATGACGAAGCCCAGTGCCACCGGAACGAGACTCAGCAGACCCAGCCGCCAGTCGAACACAAGCAAAAGAACCAACAGACCTATGGGTGTTGCCATTGCATTATATTTGTCCGGCAGCTGATGGGCGAGAAATGTCTCCGCTGCGCCAGTACTCTCGTGGATGATCTTGCGCAGCTTACCGCTGCCAAACGTCTCCGTAAAGCCCAGCGGCAGTGTGGCAAGGTGTTCGGAAACCTCCAGCCGCAGATTGGTCGCCACCCGGAACGCCGACAGATGGGAGCACATCAGTGCCGCAATGTAAATGAGGTAAGCCAGCACCGCAAACAGCACTGCCATCCAGCCGTAATGGGGGATGTTCACCGCCTGCGCATAGTCCGGCGCGGCGTTCAACACATCCCGCAGGATCTTCCAGATGTACACAAAAGGCACCAGCGCCACCAGCGCACTGACCGCAGACAGCACCCACGAAGCGTAGGTGAAATATCGGTAGTTCCCGGCGTAGCCCATCAGCCGGGAAAGATCGGACTGTTTTTTCACGGAAAGACCTCCTTCAAATCAGATTGCGGCAAAAATGTGCTGTGGTATTTCAACTCCACAGCACATTCTGCGTTTTAACCCGCCAGATTTTCGGTGCAGAACAGCTCAATGCAGTTGTCGATCATCGTCTGGTCACAGTCGGTGGAAATGCCGGAGGCCAGCCAGTAAGCATATTCGCCTGTATCGTACTGGCTCAGAGCTTCTGCATCCGAACCATAGCGAAACTCAATATGGTAAGTTTCCGCACTGGTGTCCGGCGCAAGGAAGAAGTAGGTGAACTCGCCGGAATCGGCATCATCGCTTTGAAACTCATACAGCCCACGCACAGGCTCCATGCCAATATAGTGATAGGTATGGGAGAACAGCACATTGCCGTCCTTATCGGTGCCGGAAATGGTAGAAGTTTCACCATCGAAGGTCAAGATCGCAAGGCTATTGGTAAAGCCGCAGAAATAGGCTCCGCCGCCGTTGGCATACGCTTTGACTGCATCTTCGCCGTAAACATCACCTGTCACCATAGAGGACAGCTTCTCAAAAGCAGCTTCGGCATTGTCCTCGCCCACGAGAGCGGTACAATCATCCAGCCATGTCTGCTTATATTCGTCCGCCAGAATCACCGGCCACAGTTCCTGATAGCTGCCCGTTAGGTCGTTCAGCAACTGTGCAGCGGCAGCTTCGTTTTCATCCACAGCAGAAGAGGCGGTCTCTTCTACGGAAGAAACAGTGCTTTCTGCGGCAGAACTTGCAGAAACGGGAACAGAGCTCGCCGTGCCGCTGCTGCAGCCAACCAGAAGAGAAGCAGACAGAGCTAGCACAGCAGCTGCACTCAGAATTCTTTTCATCAAACGCATTATCAATTTCCTCCACAAAATCAGAATATCGGCGTTAGTTTCAACTAATCGCGATACTGATTTTACTGGAACCGGACTTTCTGCGCAAGAACCAAATCGACAGAATCTATCCAATCGGACGCATCTTCCGATACTCCGTAGGCGTCATGCCGGCTGCTTCCCGAAATGCAGAAGAAAACTTATTCGGATTTTCGTACCCGACCCGATGGGCGATTTCAGCAACCGTGCAATCGGTTTCGAGTAGTAGCTTCTGTGCCAGCTGCAGCCGGTACTCTTTCTGATACGCATAGACCGAGCTTCCGTAAATGCCTTTGAAACAGCTTTTTAATGCCGTAGGCGAAAGGCCGACCTCCTGTGCAAGCTGTTCGATTGTACGGCGAACTGTCAGTTCCTGCGTGAGAAGAGCCGCAGCCTGCTTCACACACTCCACCTGATGCTGATTGAAATACTCTGTCTGCTGCACATCTTCCCTGTTTTTCAGCCGGGTCAGAATATGCAGCAACTCCAGCACTTTCAGCCGAAGATAGCCAGTGTCCGGCACAGAATGCGCTGTGTAAAGCTCTGAAAAAATATGGGCAATGGTCGGTTCTGACCGCAGGATACAGCAGCGGTTTTCCGTGCAGATGTACCGCCGTATGACATCAAGGTCTACGCCGTACCATTCCATTTGTTTCCGCATTTCCGGCGAAATCGCATCCAGATCCAGTAGGATGGTGATGCCGTGGTAGTGCCGCAGCGGAAAGCAGGAGGACGACTTTTTGCGCGCCGCTGCACACACCGCAAAATCCCCTGCTGCCAGATAGCAGCAGCTATTTGCCCCAAAACTGCACTCGTAACGCCCCACGCGGCAGTGGTTGATCTCAATGACATTCCGCATTGGTGCCGTGGCTTCCTCAAAGAATGCAAGGTGCATATCGTTATAATACAGCTCTGCACCCAAAAACAGTGGACAGATAATCATACTCCCAGTTCCTGTCTCATTGGAAAATTTCACGGTGTGAGGCATTTCAGTCGAGGTCGTTTCTTCTATGGAAAGATCAAAAAGTGATTTATGCATAGCCATTCTCTTTTCCTGAAGATTCGCTTTTTCTTACTGATTCGCAGACGTGAACTGTCAAATTCCATTTCTCTGCAAAAATGTTTCCATCAAATCAAGATACCGTTCCGCCTGAACGATAAAGCCCACATGACCGCCCGGAACTGTGCGGATCTCCGCATCCAGTTTCCGGAACAGATCTGCGAACCGTTTCTGATCTTCCTTTTTGAAAATGTCATTTTCCGGGAGGAGGATCAGTATCCTCCCCCGCAGATATTCAAAATCATTTGCTTGGAAAGGCGGGTAATCCTTCAGCATATATACACACCGGAAGCTATGGATGCACTTTCTGCAAAAAACACAGACAATTCAGCAATCGCTGTCAGCCTGCGAGGTGCGCAGAGTGCTTTTTCTCATACACCGCAGCCGCGATGCACCAGCAGATAAAACGCTTTGTTTCTTCTTTCTTCATTTTCTTCGCTTCCTGTGCATCTATTTTATGGTTTTCATGCAAAAATCGCAGTGGTCATTTCCGCGCCCTAGCGTCATGCTTCTCTCCCAGATCAGCTTCGGATGCAGCCCGGTATAGCTGATGTCATCACTGTCACAAAAGCAGCGGCACAGCTCCGGGCAGCCGTATTCTGCGCAGGTGTCGTGATAGGGACACTTCATCATATCCACACGCCAGACGCCGTTACCGGTCTGCAGTTCTTTTGGGGCAAAGCCCGCCGCCGGGCCGAAAACGCTCCGGGTGGATTTGACGAAAACGCCGGGAACAAGGCGGTAAAGCCCCGGTATGTGCAGCAGGGCGGCAAGCTGTTTGTGGCTCGTTCTCGCCAAGTGCTCCACATAGCCGTGAACGGTTTGCAGTGCCTCCTCTTTCGGCATGACCCGCTGCAAGGTCTCGTAGGCCGAAATGCCCGGCAATATCTGCCGCTTGAGGTGATATTGCTTTTCCTTGCTTGCACCCGCATTTTCAGCCAGCAACGCACTCAGGCGTATATCGAAAGCGGTGTTCAGTTCCTTTGCCCGCGCGGGAAAGCGCAGTGCCACAGTCTCCCGGAAATCACGGGAGAGATAGGTTTCCTTCATCGTCCTGCCTCCGTTCCAGCTTTCACGAAGCCCTTCTTTTTATACCCGCAGTCGCAGTATGGGCCGCCGGAGGCGAGAGTGTACTGCCGCACAAAGTTCGTCGCAGCGCCCGCTTCGCTCATGGTGTAGTCCAGATGGCACAGGGCAGGGGTCAGATCGTACAGACCCAGTTCCTTCATCAGCACACAGATGCCGCACTTGGTAAAGCGTCCTTCATAGCCGCTGCCGTCAGGGTATTCGTAAAATTCCATGTTCCACGAGTAGGGGTTGCGGTCGGCGGCTTTCAGAGCAGCGGTGGCCTTCATGGCGGCAATATCCTTTGGGGTAAACTTGCTTTTTCCGCTCTTGCGGCAGAACCACTGCATGGGCTTTGTCATCATGGACTTTGCGTAGTAATCCGTCAGCCTGTCCACCTCCGGACGTTGCGGCATGGAGAGGATGAACGCGCCGAGCATTGCGCAGTTGACGATGTTCATCTTGAAGCGGTCCGCTTTTTCAAACTCCGGTAGCCTGCGGATGATCTGCCGGTATTGCGGCTTTGCCTTTTTCGTGATGGCTCTTGCGGTGGCTGCATCATAGCCCAGCACAGCGGTCAGCTGCTTTTGAAAGGAGCCAGCAAACAGCACCCACATTCCCATGGGCATTCCGGCATACTTCATTGCAGATACCTCCCGGCTTCCGCTTCCAGTGCCTGCCATACCGGGTAGGCTGCGCCGTTCGCATCGAAAAATTTCTTAAGATCCCGGTTCAGCGCACTCATTTCGTCGATGGCGTTTATGGCATGGTCGGAGGCGCAGAGTTTTCCCAGCGAGGTGGCGCACATCAGCTTGAAAAAGCGCAGGCAGGTCTTGCGGTATTTTTCCCCTTCAAAGTCTGCATCCTCCTTGGGCAGAATGGTGTGCCCGGCATCTCGGATGGCGCGGTATCCCTCGATGTTGGCATCCAGCACACGGTTCAGGTACGCAGTATCTCCCCTGAGCTTTTTCAGGTCGCCGTCTGTCTTATAGCAGGCGAAGGCCGCAGGCATCACAAACGCGGCATGGCAGAGCAGATAGTCCTCCATGTTCGGCTCGTAAACAACCTTATATTTTGTGCCGTGGAAGATGCGCCCGATCAGCTGTTTATTGGAGATTGCACCCGGCAGCTGTCCGATGGTGATCTTTTTCAGGTCGATGGAGACCACCCGGTCAGCCTCCCGATGCCCGGCAGAAAGCGCAAAGGCAAACAGGACGTTCTTTTCCGACAGCGCCGCCGCCAGCGCCCTCGCCTGCACATTGTTCCCCACAAAAACGATGTTCTTCGTCCGGTTCGCCCGCAGCGTGTCCAGAACGGAATCCAGCTGTGTATAGCGCAGGACCACAAAGATCACATCGTACATTGCATCCGGTGCAAGCTCCGTCACCACCGGAATGCGGCTGACCGAGGTGCGGAGCGAAAATTTGTCCTTGATCCGCAGGCCGTTCTGCCTGATCTCCGCAGCCCAGTTTCCCCGCGCAAGCAGAGTGACATCCTTTCCGGCGCGCAGCAGATTTCTTGCCAGATTGCACCCCAGAACGCCTGCACCATATACCAGAATTTTCATTTCTTGCCTCCAAATCCGATCTTCACGATCTGCATTTTCATTCCGTTGTCACCGACCTTGGCGAGAAACCGGAAAAAACCGCTGACGGAAGGGTCTTTCAGGTCGCTGTAACCTAACATATAGCCCCGACTGGATACTCGCAAACGGTTGTCCCATGGGGTAAAGATGCACCATCCCAACAGCCCCTTTGCGGATGCCCGCAGCGCAGACCAGAACCAGCAGTGCCCCCAGCCCAAGACCTTCCAGAATCACCTGTAAAAGCATTACTTATTCCTCCTGTATCCGTTTTCATCCCGGTATTCGGGATGTTCCTTTACGTATGGATCCTTATCGCCGCAGATGGTATAGTCGCATCGGCAGCCGTCCACGCAGGTGGTCGTCCGCACGAGCTTGGCATGGAGCAGTTCCATGGACGCATAGTCCACATTGCACAGGGCGGGCATAATGTCCGCAAATCCAAACCGCTTGGCAAATTCCGCCGCCGGACACGTCGTAAATTCATAATAGATGGGCTTGCTGTTTTCGTAAGGCGCAACATCCATCTCGTAATCATGCCATGTGTCACAGTGCTTTTGGGCGGTGCTGAATGCCCGATACATCAGCTTTTTCCAGAATGGCTTGTTGATGTCAACGAATCGCAGCTTCCGGAAGGACGGCAGGATCAGATTTTCTTCTATCTCTTCCATTTCGCGGAATGTGACCACATCCCGGCACACATCGTAAAAGCACATGATGGCGATGCAGTCGTAGGTGCCGCCTACGCCGTTGTGAAAATTCTTTTTACCGCCGAGGTCGGTGCGCCACTTGGAAAGAAGCTCTGCGTATCTCAGCTGCACCTGCTCCCAGACCACCTCGCGCTCCACCTCCGGATAGTGCAGAGTGATTTTCGCCAGAATTTCCTTTTTGCAGGGTTTGGAATATAGCACATGGCAGCTACGGTCAATTTGTAATTCGCTGTCCTTCATCTTCCCACGCCTTTCAGAAAACCGCTCTTTGCATTTTCTTCGGTGTCATCCGATTCGTCGTAGGCATCATAGGGTGCCGATGGGTCGTGGACTTTTTTCTTGAAGGGCGAGCACAGCTCATTTTTGTGCGCAAAGGCAAACTCCATGTTGTCCGTCCAGCCGGTGTGACCGGTAATGAACAGCGGATGCAGTCCGCGTTTTTTCAGCTTTTTCTCCAGCAGTGTCAGAGACTTCACTGCCAGCTTGTTATCCTCTGCCAGCGCAGAAATAAAACTGTAGCCGCCGTCCGCGCCAAACCACAGCGTGTCGCCGATAAAAATGTACTTATCGTCAATGAGGTAGACCATATGTCCCCATGTATGACCGGGAACCAGAAAACACTCGATCCTGACGCCGTCAATGTCAAGTACCTGTCCATCGTGCAGCAGTACCTTTTCGTTGTTGATCGTGACCTGCGGCAATTTATAGAGATGATAGATGACTTTTCGCCGCACCTCGCCGGTGAGATACCGGTTCTCGATCTCGCCGATGTACAGCTTCGCATTCCGGAACAGCCCCGGACTGTCTGCTTCCACCGCACCCACATGGTCGGTGTCCTGATGGGTGATAAGGATATGGTGCATCGACTTCGGATCAATCCCAAGCCAGCCCATTTTTTCGGCAAGGCGGTCGTAGTTATATCCCGCATCGACCATAATGGTCGTATCGCCTTTGCGGTAGAAGAAGATGTTCGCCACCCATTCGCGCACGCAGGCAACATTCTCGTCGATCCAGCCGGTGTTCAAAGGCTTGAAGATTTCCTTGCCCCGGTACATCCAGCTCATTGCTTTTCTTTGAAATTCCGTTGCTTTTTTCGACATGATCGCACCTCATTTCTGTGCTGTGATGCACAGCCAGCCCTTTTTATTTTTGTGGTTCTGGATCTTACAAAATCCTGCTTGCTCCAGATACTCTTTCAGTGCAGTGTCCGTATAGATGGTCATGCCATCGATGATCTGCGTCCATTTGTCGTCTTTTGTTGTTTCGCCGTTTGCTTCATTGCAGATGAAAAAGACCCCGCCGGGCTTCAGCACTCGATAAACCTCTCTGAAATTCTGCGCAAGTTCCGGCCAGAAATAGACCGTTTCAAAGGCGGTCACCACATCAAACTGCTCCGCTTCAAACGGCAGTTCTGCCACACTTGCCTGTTGCACGGTACACCGTCCTGCCGCAATGGCTCTGGCATTGACCTTTCGCGTTTTTTCCACGCTGACAGCTGAGTAGTCGATGCCCTGCACCTTGCCGTTGGGGCACAGTTTCAGCAGTGTCTTAATGTTCGCTCCACCGCCGCAGCCGCAGTCTAGCACCATGGCATCCGGGGCAGGCTTTAAAAAGCGCAGCCCCCATTCTGCCATTGCGCTGTGTCCAAAGTTCATCATAGCAACCATGATCTTCCCGCCAAAGCCTACGGGCTTTCGGGTGTTTTCAAAAAAGGACATATCACACCTCCGATTTCACACATTCCGTATAGGTCAGCGGAAAAGAGGCCTTTAGAACGACACTATTTCGTACTGCCCAGCCGTTCTGATGCAGGAAACTCAGGTATTCCTCATTCGTCCACTTGCTGTGAAGCGGAAAGCCTGCCAGCTTCATGAAAAAGGCTTTGACCTTGCCGGGAAATGAGTTTTCTGCGTGAGTAAAGGTGGGCGCGATCAGCACACCGTCATCCTTCAACACCCGTTTGATTTCTCGCAGTGATTTTTCTGGCTGCGGCACGATGTGCAGTGCGTTAGATACGATTACCACATCGAATGATTTGCTCGAGTATGGCAGAGAAAACATATCCTGCACGGAAAAATGCAGTTTCGCAGAGTAATTCCCCCGCTTGGCCTCTGTAATCATTTCCGGAGAGGCATCCGTCGCCTCGATGTGTGCCGTTGCTTTTACGATGTGCTTGGCGATCAGCCCTGTTCCGGTAGCCAACTCCAGCACCGTTTTGTCTTTCACGACCGGACAGATCAGCTCATACATTTTTTCGTATACTATCCTGTCTTTTCGCATAAAGCAGTCATACAGACCTGCATTTCTGTCCCAGAAATTCTTGCGTGCTCGCATTGCTGTCTCTCCTTTTATAGTTAGATTTATCTAACCACCACGTGCACCGATAAGTTAGATTTAGCTAACTTCCAACCCTATAAAAAGCCGCTTCTCAACGGTCCTTCTGCCAAAATAATACGCCCTGCCGTCTCCTCTGTCAAGAAGTTTAGGCATTTTCGGAGATTCCGAAAGAGATTTCGCTTTCGGGAGCCCCCAACCGTTACCCCAGTGCCACATCCAGCACCATCATCACGCTGAAGCCCACCACGAAAAGTACCGTGCCAACGTTGGAGTGCTGTCCCTGCGACATTTCCGGGATCAGTTCCTCCACCACCACATACAGCATGGCTCCGGCAAAAAGGTCAAGGGCTTTGCGGTACTATAAGCTCGGCGAGACTCCTGCCTACTACATTATCGCATGGTACAACCTGTTGAGCGGCAAGTGGGAGTTTGGCAAAGTCCACGCCACCGAGACTACCGTGGAGGGTGTTACTGTGGAGCTGACCACCAATGGCCGCCACGCGAATTACGAGATGAAGCTCTCCGGTTTTGATCTGGACACCAGCGCCAACAAGGTCTACGGCGTAGTGCTGACCACCGCCGATGGCAGCGAGTATGGCCTGCATCATGTGACCAATATCTGGCGCGGCACCGAGCTGGGCTTCAATACGGACGAGACCTATCTTGCCTCCATCATCGGCAAGACTGTTACTCAAATCACCTACTACACCGCCGACGGTGTGTATGTTCTGCCGGTCAACGTAGCGTTGTAAAGTCGCGGGCAACTGCCTGATTTAGCAAAATACAGTACAAAACGGCAAGGTCACTTGGCAGCAGGCGATCTTGCCGTTTTTATTGCCGTCTGCGTCTTGAATGCACAAGCAACATCCTGTTGCAGCTGGCAGTAGAAGGATTTACCGCAGACAGAAAATGGGATTTGTTCTGATTCACATAGCGTATTTTTTCCTAAAGCCACAAGATGTGTCATACTTTTCTTGCTTCACTTCAACAAATTTTTCAAAACCCTCTTGACGATTTTCACACACAGTGGTATTTTTCTTGTAAATCCCACTGCTCTTGTGGATTGGTTTGAACCTTTCCACAAGATGTGGTTGTGTTCATTTTGAACACTGCCTCACCGTGGATTATCCCTGAAAGATCAACCGCCCCGCAACACACCCGATTCATTTTGCCGCCGTTTCACCCGACAAAATCATCGCTGCGCTGCGTGGGCGGTATTTTTCTTTATGGGAAACGTACCTTGAAAATTTCATAAGCCGACCGAACGTGATACTGACTTTCCGTCAACGCCGCTGCACAAACAGGGGCAGGAACTTCGTTCGGAGCAAACGGCGATCAACATACACGAGCAGTGGAACTCTCTACTTATTTTTGCGTCTTAACAATTCGGAAACAATTACCCAGAAACGGTTTTGAGCGCAGCGGTAGAGGGCAAGAACCGTCCCGTGGCCACAAATTTTCAATTCTTGAAAATTTCCTGTCCATCCGGGACTTCACTTCTCAAACTCTTGCGAGTTTTC
>NZ_FMFG01000062.1:0-5865 GCF_900066275.1 uncultured Faecalibacterium sp.
CCATAGATGCAGCCATCCCGCAGGCCAAGGATTTTGACGATTTTCTGCGGCTCCTGCAGGAGCAGGGCTACGAGGTCAAGCGGGGCAAGTACGTTTCGTTCCGTGCGCCCGGACAGGGGCGGTTCACTCGCTGCAAAACGCTGGGCGAAGCCTATACCGAGGAAGCCATCACCGAGCGCATCAAAGGGCGGTTCGTGGAGCGGAAGCCCAAAGAAAACCGCAAAATTTCGCTGCGGATTGATTTGGAGAATAGCATCAAGGCCCAGCAGTCCGCAGGGTACGAGAAGTGGGCAAAGCTCCACAACTTGAAACAGGCTGCCAGGACGCTGAACTTTCTGACGGAGCATGAAATCGAAAGCTACCCGGATTTGGAAAGCCGGGTGGCCGAGATCACCGCCGCCAGCACCGAAGCTGCCACCGCATTGAAAGCAGCAGAGCGCCGACTTGCAGAAATGGCCGTGCTGATAAAGGATGTTACCACCTGTAAGGAGCTGCACTCGTTGGTGCAGGAGTACCAGCGGGCCGCTGACAAAAAGCAGTTCCGGCGCAAGCATGAAGGCACCCTGATTCTCTATGAAGCAGCGGCCAAGGCCCTGAAAGAACAGGGCTTTCAAAAGCTGCCCGACCTCTACGCATTAAAAACCGAGTATAAGCAGTTGGCCGAGCAGAAAGACCAGCTGCAGCGGCAGTACAATGATGCCAAACGCCAGATGCAGGAGTATGGCATTATCAAGCAGAATGTGGACGGCATCCTACGGACAACACCGGGAAAGGAGCAGATGCAGGAACGGTAAGTCACGCAAGTTTTCCTCGCAATCGGCTGACAGTTCAGACAATATCTGCTATAATTAAAACAATGATTCTTAGAAAAAATCCTCAGTTGGAAAGGAGATTTTTCAAATGGACAGCAACCTCATTCCGTATCAGCCGGTAATCTCCGATATTAAAAATTTGATTACCGTCGGCCAGAACATTGCCTATAATGCAGCCAACCGTGCAATGATTATGACCTACTGGAATATTGGAAAACGCATTGTTGAAGAAGAACAGAGCGGTGCTGAGCGTGCAGAGTATGGAAAACGCTTAATTCCAGTTCTTTCGGCAGAACTCACAAAGGAATTCGGCAACAGCTATTCCAGCCGAAATCTTCACTATTACCGTAAATTTTACCATTGCTTCCCTGATTCCGAGATTTTGAACACGCGTGTTCAAAATCTTAATTGGTCACATTTTCGTGCTTTGTTGCGTGTTCCCGATGAAGATGCCCGTGTTTGGTATATGAATGAAGCGGCTAATGAAAATTGGAGTGTTCGCACCCTTGACCGCAACATTGGCACACAGTATTATTATCGGCTACTCCATTCTCCGAAAAAAGAAGCCGTCATTGCAGAAATGAAAGAGAAAACGGCAGCAGAGCCCAAGCATCAGTTTGAACTTCTCAAAAGTCCCATCGTGGCAGAATTTTTAGGCTTTCGCACTGAAGATTCCTTTGCAGAGTCCGATTTGGAGTCTGCAATTCTTTCTCACATCCGGGACTTCCTCATGGAAATGGGAAAGGGATTTGCTTTCGTGGCCCGGCAGCAGCATATTGTGACCGATACGGAAGATTACTACATCGACCTTGTGTTTTACAACATCGAACTGAAATGCTATGTTCTGATTGACTTGAAGATGGGGACGATCACCCATCAAGATGTCGGCCAGATTGATATGTATGTTCGGATGTACGATGAACTCAAATGCAAAGAGGGTGACAACCCCACGATCGGCATTCTGCTGTGTGGCGAAACCAGCGAGGACATCGCGAGATACTCTGTCCTGCATGATAACGACCATCTGTTCATGTCGAAGTATTTGACTTACCTGCCGACCAAAGAACAGCTGCGGGCTGAGATCGAACGGCAGAAGAATATTTTCTATATGCAACATCCGAAATTAGATGATAAACAATAACGCTCATAAAAACATTTAACTTTTATAGATATAGGAGGCAGTAATGAATGTTGAAAATTGTATAGAAGCACAATATCGTGAACTAATGGAGTGCAGTGAACCCAATGCAGAGTATGCGGACTTGTACAAAGCATTTACGCATCCGCATCTTCGAGAAATTCTTACAACTCTGCATCATGATTTGATTCTTCTTTTCAAAAGGATGAATGATCGTTTGCCTACAGGTGAGTGTGAAGCACACTTCTGGGCCGATGAGAGTCGAGAGCTTATCAGGCGTTTGGACATCATCAATGGACTTTTTGGGGCTCTTAAAGGAACTCCCCTTGCTTTCAATATCGATTCTTATTATGCCGATTTGTTTTTAAAATGTCGGGATTTTTTGCGTTCTAGCGGTGGTAGCGAGTTACCTCCCAATATGGCCAAAATAGACCTATATTATATGATTCCAATATTCACTCCCGTTTCAAGTGTTACCGTTTCTCATGAGCAACAGGAACTGACCTACCAATTAAAACTGGTTGGTGAGGGCTCTTATGCAAATGTTTTCAAATACAAAGATACTTTCTATAATAGATTTTTTATATTAAAGCGAGCAAAAAAGGGACTAGATTCAAAAGAGTTGGCGCGTTTTAGAAGAGAGTATGATGTAATGCGTACATTGTCCTCTCCGTATGTTGTTGAAGTTTATAACTATAACTCTGCCAAAAATGAGTATATTATGGAATATATGGATGATACATTAGATGGATATATTTCGAGCCATAATTCAACCTTAGACTGTAAGCAACGCAAGTCGATAGTTCGTCAAATATTACGAGCGTTTGAGTATATTCACTCAAAAGGTCAACTTCATAGAGATATAAGTCCGAAAAATATTTTAGTTAAACTTTATGAAGATACCATCGTTATCAAAATTGCAGATTTTGGACTAGTTAAAATCCCGAACAGTTCACTTACATCAGCAACTACAGAGCCTAAAGGCTATTTTAACGACCCAATTCTTGCGGTAGAAGGATTCAACACCTATAATATTGAACATGAAATATATGCATTGACACGGATTGTATATTTTGTTATGACAGGGAAAATGAATACTAATAATATAGTCAACCAGTCCCTGAAAAAATTCGTTGAAAAGGGATTGAATCCAGACCGCTCCAAGCGATTTAAAAATGTTTCTGAAATGCAAATTGAATTTGGCAATTTAACATAGAAACAGCCAGTCAATCATCATCGAATTATTATGATTCATATTCTTGTTTTGATATTCACACATTATTTCTCTATAATACAATTTATATCCTGTACGCTCTGCACGGGGGCGAATACGACAAGGCAACTCTACGGCGGGCACTGGAGCAGACAACAGAAAAGTGCGGCAGTGCTAAAATCTTAGCACAGTACCGGGAGATTATACAGGAAGTTCGGGATAGCGATACACTCCGCAAGCAGAGGAGCAAGTATAGCGGGGAATACGACTATGCGAAGGGTGTTTCTTTTGATGATACCTGCAACTCGATTCAAAAAATCATGGATGAACTATAAAAATTAATTTTAAAATCGTACAATATAGTTTTAGGAGGAATTGAAATGGAAAATCCAATTGTATATTCACCCGTAGATGCAGGAAAAATAATAAGTGATACCGCAGCAAATTTAATGAAAAGTGCTGCAACATCAGGTTGGGCGAAAGTAAAAAAATATTTTAAGGATTTTAGTGCAGAAGAATCAATTGAAATAGGAACTGCTTTTAATGACTATATCCGTGTCACACAAGAAAGAAATAGCAAAATCAAAACGTTAATTTATAGAAGAGTTCCCAAGGATATATACTCATTTTATGAATGTGTTGGGCTGAGGTTAGAGGGAAAGGTTATCAAAACAAGCAATGTTAGTGATGTGTTGAAAATTGGAAAGAAAATTCTTGTAACGGGAACGGGTGGCATAGGAAAATCAATTTTAATGAAGCACCTGTTCCTTAGCACGATAAAAGAAACAGAGTACATTCCGGTATTGCTTGAACTCAGAAAGTTTAACGGCATGGAAAATAAGGACATTTCAATATACCGTGCGGTTTATCAAACGCTATCGGATAATGGCTTTGCATTAGCAGATGAATACTATAAATATAGCCTGGAGAAAGGAGGATATATCATTCTTTTAGATGGATTTGATGAAGTTAATCGTGATAAACTGAAAAAAGTTCAAGATGAGATAAAAAGTTTTAGCGATAAATTTGAGAAAAACACATATATTATATCTTCGCGTCCCACAGAAATGTTTATTGGATGGAATGATTTTGTTGAAACGTCTGTTATGCCTCTTTCGAAAAAACAAGCATTAAGTCTCGTCAACAAAATTGAGTTTGATGAATCGGCCAAGAGAGCGTTTTATACAGAGTTAAGTAGGACACTTTATGATAAATATACGTCTTTTGCATCTAATCCACTTTTGCTAACGATAATGTTGCTGACATTTAGCAATCATGCTTCAATTCCAGAGAACTTAAACGAATTCTACGAGGAAGCCTTTACGACGCTCTTTAATATGCACGATGCGACAAAAGATTGCTATTTACGAGATATTCGAACTGGTTTAGGCTGTGAAGAATTTAAAACAGTATTTTCGTATATCTGTTTTAAATCATATTTCAGGGGACAGTTTGAATTTACGGAACACCAGTTGCGAGAACGAATTCAAGAAGCGCAAAGTAGATTTCCACTATATAAATTTACAATTGAAGATTTTCAGGAAGACCTCACATTGTCAGTATGCATGTTGGTAAAAGATGGATTGTCGTATCGTTTCTCTCATAGGTCTTTTCAAGAGTATTTTGCAGCATTATATACATGCAAATTGACAGATGATGTTCAATCCAAACTTCTAGCGACATGGTTTGATGAATCGATTTCTGTTGTAGGCGATGAATATATGGCGATGCTGTATAATTTACAACCGGACAAAGTAAATAAAATAGTTCTTTGTCCCGGATTGAAAAAATTGAAAGAACTTTATGATTCAATGGGATTTAGCGTAGAGTTGTTGAAAGAACTGTTTTCTGGTGTACACTTAAGAAGGCTATATAAGCTAGAAAACAGCAAAAGGGTAACGGACTACACAATCGATTTTGGTATTTCCAATCGATATTTGTGTAATATTCTGATGATAACATGTAAACTGAACCATTTTTTTTATTCAAATGCAGAAGGAATTAAAAAATCCAGAGAAATTGCAAGCACATGGGTATCAGAAAGAGAAAAACAAGATCCCCAAAATCGATATCATATAGAGCCTATTGAATTTGATGATCTTATGATTTTCTTGGATGAGCACAATTTTACAGTAGCAGATTTTTTGGAAGCATGTAAATGGGTAGAAGCGCGGTTTATATTCAGCTTCAAAATATTGGAAAAATATAGTGAAAATTCTATATCTCGCAAGAAAAAAGTGTCATCTATTCTCGATGAATTATAATCAGAATATATAGGAAAAGAGCAGCAGAATCGCACATTTGACTAGTACGAGTTCTGCTGCTCTTTTTATATAACATGCTAAAATTAGGTGCTGTTGGTAAAATCAAACCTCTGCCCGTCAAAGTCGGCATCAGTCATGCGCTTCAACTTTGCAATAGTACTGTTTGCCAACCGCCGCATTTCGGTGTCCATATCCGACAGGGCAGCCAGCATCCGCGCCATCGTCCGGCGGCGGTCAGAAGTGTGGTATATACAGATCAAATTTTCTTCTTCCACGCTGAAATTCATGGTCAGACCTCCAATTCCTTTGTCTTTTCCCGTGGCGGCGTTTGCTTGCTCTGCTCCTTTTTCGCAGCGTCCAGCTGTGCCCGGATGGACGGCTTTTTCGGTTTAGCTGCGCGGGACTTTTTGGCTTTCGGTGCCTTTTCCTCGGCCTTGA
>NZ_FMFG01000031.1:0-28759 GCF_900066275.1 uncultured Faecalibacterium sp.
GCAAACCGGTCTGCGGCTTAAAAGCCCCACTGGGGCTTTCATGCCCTGCGGGCACCGCCGTCCTTTCTGGTTCTCTTTTGGCACGCAAAAGAGAACTTATCCGGTGGAGAAGAATTGCATAAAAGTCAAGAAATCTGTTCCACTCGAATACGCTCTGTATGGGAAGCATTGCTCTAAAAAAAGAACCCCAAAAAATCCATAGATTTTCTGGAGTTCAAAAATTCATATAATGTGATCTCAGCCCTGCTTTTTCCAGCGGCGCATCACGCCCATGCCCAGCGCATAGGGGCCGGTGTGCACGGCAATGGTGCAGCCGATCTGCAGCAGGCCCACTTCGCACTGTGCGCCGGGGTACTTTGCACGCAGGGCCGCGCGGGTCTGCATCCACAGGCGCTTGCCTTCCTCTTCGTCGTAGCCGTAGCCTACGGTGATGCGGTAGTCGTCCGGGGTGCCGCCGTGGGCATCCAGATAGTTCATCAGCTGTTCCAGCGCTTTTTCAAAGCTCTTTTGTCGGCCGCGTGCCACGCCGCCGGAGAAGATCTCGCCATCCTTGAACAGGATCATCGGCTTGATGCCCAGCATGTTGGCTGCACGGCCCGTCACCTTGCCAATGCGGCCGCCCTTAATGAGATAGTCCAGATTGCCTACCGTGAAGAAGATCTGGTTGGTAGCTTTCTCTGCTTCCAGCCATGTCACAGTCTCGTCCAGCGTGCAGCCTGCGTCCCGCATGGCCACGGCGTTTTCCACCATGGTGGACTCGGTAACGGTAGCCGCCGCGCTGTCAATGACCTCAATGCGGGCATCGGGGAAATCTTCCAGCACCAGATCCCGGGCATTGCGGGCGCTGCCCACACAGCCGCTCATCTTGCTGGTGAACACCAGACACAGCACATCCCGGCCAGCAGCAGCATGGGCACGGAATGCCTGCTCAAAGTCCTCAATAGAAGCAAGGCTGGTTTTGGGGTAGGCCGAAGGGTTGTCCACCATGAACTGGTAGAAGTCCCGCACGGCGATCTCCTTGCCTTCTTTGCGGTAGTGCTCGCCGTCCAGCGAGACATAGAAGGGCACGACCTCGATTTGGAGCTGTTTGGCAGTGTCCAGCGTCAGATCGCATGCGCTGTCGGTAATGATATCAAACATCTGTGACGCTTCCTTTTCTGAATCATTCAGGAGCTTTGCAGGGGATCATACGTGGTGGATATAAGCCTCACGCTCGGCACCCACAGAGATGTAGGTGATCTTGCAGCCGACAGCCTTTTCCAGATATTCCACGTAATCGCGTGCTTCCTTGGGCAGGTCTTCCCACTTGCGGGCTGCGGTGATATCGCAGTGCCAGCCGGGCAGGTACTCCACCACGGGCTGTGCGGTGTCCAGAGCTTCGCCCATGGGGAAGCGGGTGGTAGTGCTGCCATCGGTCAGCTTGTAGGCAGTGACCATGGGGATCTTTTCCATGTAGTCCAGCACGTCCAGCAGGGTCAGAGCAACTTCATCGCAGCCCTGGCAGAACACGCCGTAGCGGCTTGCCACCAGATCGATGGGGCCAACGCGGCGGGGACGGCCGGTGGCTGCACCGTACTCGTGGCCAGCCTCACGCAGGTCGTGCTTTTCCTCTTCGGTCATAGCCAGCTCGGCAGTGAAGGGGCCGTCACCCACGCAGGAGGAGTAAGCCTTCATCACGCCGATGGAGTTGTGCAGCTTGTGGCCCGGGATGCCTGCGCCGATGGGAGCGTAAGCACCGATGACGTTGGAAGAGGTGGTATAGGGGTAAATGCCGAAATCGATGTCGCGCAGAGCGCCCAGCTGAGCCTCGAACAGGACCTTCTTGCCTGCAGCGTCTGCATCGGCCAGATACTGGCCCACATCGCAGATGTAGTCCTTGAAGATGGCGGCATACTTTTCGAGCCATGCCCACATCTCATCCACGCTGATGGGAGCTGCGTTGTAGCTGCCCTCCATGACCAGATTCTTGGAATCCACCATGGTGACCAGGCGCTTCTTCACAGCGTCGTCCAAATGCAGCAGGTCGCCCATGCGCAGGGTCTTCTTCATGTACTTGTCGCCGTAAGCGTAGGCAATGCCGCGCTTGGTGGAGCCGAACTGTGCGCCGGTCTTGGACAGACGTGCTTCTTCCAGACCGTCCTGCTCCACATGGTAGGGCATGGTGATGGTTGCACGGTCGGAGATCTTCAGGTTTGCCGGGCTGATCTCAACGCCCTGCTCCCGCAGCTTGTTGATCTCGCCGTCCAGATGATGCGGGTCGATGACCATGCCGTTGCCCATAACGCAGACCACGTTCGGACGCAGGATGCCGGAGGGCAGCAGATTCAGCACGAACTTGCCGCGCTCGTTCTTGACCGTGTGACCGGCGTTGTTGCCGCCCTGATAACGTGCAACGATGTCATACTCCTGGCTGATGAGGTCGACCATGCGGCCCTTGCCTTCATCGCCCCAGTTGATACCCGTAATTGCAGTAAGCATAATAAATGACCTCTTTATCATTTTTTCAAAAGACAGCCTTTTCCGTGCACCTTGCCCGGGATACGCCACCTTGGGAAAACACATCAGCAGGCATACACAAAGCACATACCAATGCAAGTATAGTATAGCACAGATCGCCGTGCAAAAAAAGAGGAAAACACAGCTTTTGGCTGCGTTTTCCTCCAAAAAAGTGTGCGCAAAATTGTGCGTTCAGCTGCGGGGGTTCTCAAGGTCGGCACGGCGGGTCACCTTGTGGATGGTGCCGTCCGGCTCCTGAATGGAGGTGTTGGCCAGCTGCGCGCGCAGGCTGGCCTTCATGTCGTCGATGTATTCGCGGCGCAGGGCCTGCTGCTCTGCCTTTTCGGCCTCGGTCAGGCCAGTGGTCTTGCTCTTTTTTGCCAGCTCGTTGATGCGGGCGATCTTTTCCTGTGTCATGGTGCCTCCTGTATTTTCAAGCGGAATATGTTATAATAAGAAAGCAAACCCTCTCAGTCATTGCTGTGCAATGCCAGCTCCCCCGAAAGGGCGAGCTTTTTAAGGAATTTTCTCAATCAGTATAGCAAAGGATGATAAAAATGGCAACTCAATTGAATTTTGCACAGCAGATGGATGCCGTGCTCAAAACGCTGGACGGCACCCGGCCGCGCCTTTTGCTCCACGCCTGCTGCGGCCCCTGCTCCAGCGCAGTGCTGGAACAGCTGTGCCAGTATTTTGAGATCACAGTGCTTTACTATAACCCCAACACATGGCCTGCAGAGGAATACTACCGCCGCGGCGAAGAGCTGAAGAAGTTCGTGGCAGCAGCCCATCCTCTGGGCGTGACCGTGGTGGAGGACCACTACGACCCGCAGGAGTTCTACTCTGCTGTCACCGGCCTTGAAAACGAGCCGGAGCGGGGCAGCCGGTGCACGATCTGCTACCGGCTGCGGATGCGCCGGGCGGCGCAATACGCCAGTGAGAACGGCTTCGACTGGTTCACCACCACGCTGTCCATCAGCCCGCATAAAGATGCCAAGCGCATCAACGCTATCGGGCAGGAGCTGGAAGCGGAATTTGGCGTAAAGCATCTGCCTTCGGACTTCAAAAAGCACAACGGCTATCTGCGCAGCCTGCAGCTTTCGGAGGAATACGGCCTGTACCGGCAGGATTACTGCGGATGCGAGTTCAGCGCGAAGGCAAGAGGCATTGAGAAATAACCCTCTCAGTCATTGCTGTGCAATGCCAGCTCCCCCGAAAGGGCGAGCTTTTTCTACTTCCCAACGGTTATTTTCTTTACTGAAAAGAGAATACCAAACGGTTTTAGCGCATAAAGCTCCCCCTTTCGGGGGAGCTGGCGCGATAGCGCCTGAGAGGGTTTATTCCTCCGGCAATCTAGCCACCAGCAGGGTGAAAATAATCAGGCCCACGCAGGGCACGATGTTGGAAGCCATACCGGCGGCAAGGCCAGCCTTTTCGGCCACGATGCCAATAATCCACGGCATGAGGATGGCACCGCTGGATGCCACCGGCAGCATGATGCCCATGCTGGTCACGCTGGTCATGCGGCCCGCGCTGGCCACAGCGGTGGGGTTCAGGCCCGCCATGGAGAACGCAAACGCAAACAGCAGCACGATGGCCATGACCTGCGTGTGGGCCATGACCAGCAGCACATAGAACACGGTGCACAGCACGCTCATGCCCACCATGGCCTTGCGCGGGCTCTTGAACGGGAACACGAATGCGATCAGCAGACGGGCCACCAGCGTGGCACCCCACATGACCGTGACGGTGTAAGCCGCCAGTGTACCCGCAATGATGCCGCTGCCCTTGAAGTAAGTGACCATCCAGCCGTTGACGCTCTGCTCTGCAGCGTTCTGGAAGAACAAAAGGCCGGTCAGCATCCAGAACCGTGCCGAACGCAGAAAGCTCCAGTCAATGGCCTGCTTTTCCTTGGCATTCTTGGCCTTGCCGCCGCCCAGCGGGGTAAAGGCATATATCAGCCACAGCACAAGTCCCAGTGCCGCCAGCAGGAACACCGCCAGCTCAGTGCTCACCTTCGCCGCTGCCGCAATGAGGAAGGGGCACAGCAGCGCACCGCAGGCGTAGCAGCTGTGCATCAGGTTCATGCCGCGGGTGCGGTCGGCAGAGTGATCGCTGACCAGAATGGTGCAGGTGTTGATAACACTGCCCTTGGCAATGCCCACCACAAAGAAAGCCACTGCCAGCAGGATCTCTACACCGGTCAGGCCCATGACGGCGTAGCCCACCGCATAGCCGATGGTAAGCAGCAGCACACTGGGCTTCATGCCCAGTACACTGGGCAGCATACCGATGAGCAGGCCTGCCAGCAGATTACCCACACTCATAAGTGAGAGCAGGGTGCCGGTCATGCCGTAGGCAAAGCCGTAGCGCTCCTGCAACAGGCTGACCACCACGCCCGCACTGATGGCACAGATGCCACTGAAGAAGAAAGTAAGAAAGCCTGTATTCCGCAGGCGTGCAGACTGTTGTTCCATAATCGTCCTCTTTCTGTGAAAATATCCTCCTTCTATTTAACCATAATTCCGCATCATTGCAACCGGATTTTCTTACAAAAAGTTGCAAAAAGCCCGCCGGGTTCGGACGATTTAAAATGCCCTCCGCTTGCGCTCTGGGCATCTTCAGCGGAAAATTCATTTTTAATTTCGCGTTTGGAGCGACCGCATTTGCACAGCAATGAAAGCCCCAGTGGGGCTTTCAAGCGGCAGAGCGGTCTGCGTAAGCAGATGGAGGGGCGTTGCCCCGACAAGCTCTGCGGAGCGCTCCAAACGCTTTTTCACGAGAGGGGCTGTGACTGGAAAATGCATCTCATCTCTGCGACCTTTCTTGTGAAAATGGTAGAACGGAACGCCCGCAGGCGTTCCGTTCTACCGAAATCCAAAAGAATATTTCCTTGAATTATGCCCAGAGCAACGCAGAGGGCATTTCCAATCATTTTCTATGCAAAAAGCCCGCCGGGCATCGCTGCACGGCGGGCTTTGGTTTACAGTTTACTCTGCCTTGGTCTCGGGCTTTGCCTCAACCTTGGCTTCCGGCTTTGCTGCGGGAGCAGCAGCGGGAGCGGCGGGCTTCACCACGGGCTTCGGGGGATTGGGGTCATCCTTCAGCGGGAAGAGGATGATGTGCTTGGGGCACTTCTGGGCACACATGCCGCAGCCCTTGCACTTGTCATAGTCGATGCGGGCCACGCCGTCCACCACGTGGATAGCGTCGAACTTACAGGTGCGCTCGCACATACCGCAGGCAATGCAGGAGGTGGTGCAGACCTTCATGGCCACAGGACCCTTGTCCTTGTTGGAGCACATGACCACCGGCTTGCGCGGGCCGCCCACGTCGATCATGATGACCTGCTTGGGGCAGATGTTTGCGCAGGCACCGCAGCCGGTGCACTTGTCCTTGTCCACCTTGGCAACACCGTCCACAATGTGGATGGCATCGAACTTACACACCTTGGTGCAGTCGCCCAGACCAACGCAGGCAAAGGAGCAGGTCTTGGGGCCGCCGTACAGTGCAGCAGCGGCTGCACAGGTCTGGATGCCCTTGTAATCATAAGCAGGCTTGCAGTGCTCGGAATTGCCCTGACACTGGACAACAGCCTTCTTTTCCACAGCGCTGGCCGTGCCGCCCATGATCTTGGCAATGGCAGCGGCAGCCTTAGGGCCGCCGGGTGCGCACTTGTCGCAGGGCACGCCGTCCATGACCACAGCCTTTGCGTAGTCCGCACAGCCTGCGTAGCCGCAGCCGCCGCAGTTTGCACCGGCAAGGCAGTTGGTAACTTCTTCAATGCGGGGGTCTTCCTCCACCGCCATGAACTTGGACGCTGCGACCAGAACGATCGCGCCGACTGCGCCCACGATGGTACACAGGATAACAGCAGATACAATATTCATAATCCTGTTCCTCCCTTACAGCGTGACATTGAACAGGTTTTCGACGATGCCGCCGAAGCCCATGAAGGACAGGCTGGTGATTGCTGCTGCGATCAGGGTGATGGGCAGGCCCTTGAAGGGTGCCGGGGGATCGCAGGCTTCCACGCGCTTGCGCACGCCGCTGAACATGACCATGGCCAGCATGAAGCCGCAGCCTGCGCCGATGGCACAGACCAGAGCCTCAATGTAAGCAACACCGAAGCCCATAGCAGCCACATCTGCGCCGTAGTCGCCCACGACCAGAATGGTGACAGCCAGAACACAGCAGTTGGTGGTGATCAGGGGCAGATAAACGCCCAGAGAGTTATACAGTGCAACCACGTACTTCTTGAGGAAGATCTCGATGAACTGCACCAGAACAGCAATGACCAGAATGAACACGATGGTCTGCAGGTAGCTCAGACCAGCCGGGTCCAGAATGAAGATCTGGATGGGGAAGGTAACGGCCGTTGCCATGAACATGACGAAGATGACGGCGCCGGACATACCAACCGCAGAATCCAGCTTTTTGGAAACGCCCAGGAACGGGCAGATACCGTAGAACTTCACCAGCACGTAGTTGTTGACCAGGATCATGCTGAAGAAGATCGCAGCGAGTTTTACTAACATCTTATTCTGCCTCCTTCTTCAGGTTATCAAGGTCGCAGCAGCTCTTGCGCTCGATGCGGGCATCCAGCTTGCCTTCCAGCCACACACAGCCGGCCATCAACAGGCCAAAGCAGAAGAATGCGCCGGGAGCCTGCGTCATGATGGAGACCTTGGCAACGCTTTCCGGGATCACCTGGAAGCCCAGCCATGTGCCGCTGCCCAGGATCTCACGGATGGATGCCATCAGGGTAGCGGTGAGGGTGTAGCCAACGCCCATGCCCACGCCGTCCAGTGCGGAGTCCACGATGCTGTTCTTGCAGGCGAACATCTCGGCACGGCCCAGAATGATACAGTTGACAACGATCAGGGGCAGGAACACACCCAGAGCGTTGTACAGGCTTTCCATGTAAGCCTGCATGAACATCTGAACGATGGTCACGAAGCTTGCGATAATGACGATGTAGCAGGGCAGATGCACCTTGCCGGGGATCACCTTGCGCAGCAGGGAGATCATGATATTGGAGCACACCAGCACGAAGGTGAAGGCGGCACCCATGCCCAGAGCGCTGGAAACTGCAGTGGTAACTGCCAGAATGGAGCAGGTACCCAGAACCAGACGCAGAACAGGGTTTTCTTTGATAATGCCGTTGGTAAGGATGCTTACCTTGGACTTATTTTCTTGTGCCATTTCTTACCAACCTCCTTTACGCCAGCTCGTTGTAGCAGTTGACACAGTCATTGATGGCAGCAAACAGAGCGGTGGACGAAATGGTTGCGCCGCTGTATGCGTCGTAATCCTGATTCATCACAATGTTCTGGGTGCCGTCCATGCCGTCGAACTGCGCCAGGAAATCGTCACTGCTCACGTTGGAGCCGATGCCCTTGGTCTGGGTGGAAGCGTCTACCCAGATGCCGGTCTCGGCGCCGTTGGCGTCGAAGCCCATGATGACGGTCAGGATGCCGCCGTCAAAGCCCTTTTCCTCGGCCTTGATGGCAGTGCTGCCGTCCGGAGCTTTGACCACGCCGGTGATGCCGGCGGTGGTGTAATCGGTCACTTCTTCCAGCTCGCTGGCATCCGAAACGGAGGGCAGCACGCCGACATAAGCGGCCAGAGTGGTGCGCTTGGTGTTCTCGGCAATGACCGGGGCGGTCATGCCGTTCACCAGTGCCAGCAGCAGGCTGGCGATCAGGGAGATAACGCTCAGCACAACAATGGGCTTGATGGTGCTCTCCCAGTTGGAAGACTTACTCATTTGCCAGCACCCTCCTTTGCTTTCTTTGCAGGCTTGATGTAGCCATACGGGGTCTGACGGGTCAGATCGTTGATGTAGGGAACCCACAGGTTCATGAACAGCAGTGCGAAGGACACGCCCTCGGTGTAGCTGCCCCAGTAACGGATGGCAAAGGTGACGATGCCCAGTGCCACGCCGTACACCAGCTTGCCCTTCAGGGTGAAGGGGCTGGTAACGTAGTCGGTAGCCATGAACACGGCACCGAACAGCAGGCCGCCGCTCAGCACGGCAACCAGAGCCTCGTGCACACTGTGGGTAGCAATGAGGTAGAACACGAACATGCTGCCGACGTAAGAAGCCGGGATGGCGATGCTGATGGTCTTGGTGGCCACCAGATAAATCAGGCCCAGCACGATGGCCAGTGCGCAGGTCTCGCCCAGCACACCGCCATGGATGCCCATGAACAGATCCAGCAGGCTCAGCTTGGACTTATCGGCCACAGCCAGCGGGGTAGCGCTGGACAGCTGGTCCACCGCTGCATCCGGGAACACCCACTTGTTCATGGAACCGGCAAAGCTGATGAACAGCACGATACGGCCCACCAGAGCGGGGTTGGCAAAGTTCATGCCGATGCCGCCGAACAGCTGCTTGACGATGACGATGGCCACCAGATCACCGATGATGAGCTGGCCGATGGGCATGCCCACGGGCACGTTCATGGCCAGAATGATGCCGGTGACGACGGCGGACAGGTCGCTGATGGGGTTGGGCTTCTTGAGCAGCTTGCAGTACAGCCACTCAAAAGCCACACAGGCCACCACGGACACGGCTGTTACCAGCAGTGCACGCATACCAAAAATGATGGCAGAGGCCACCACGCAGGGGCACAGGGCGACGATCACGTTGGCCATCAGGCTCTGGGTGGTCTCTTCGCTGCGCACATGCGGGGAAGCCGAAACAATAAGCTTCGTATCCATTACTTATTGCCTCCTTTTTTGATTTCACCAAGGTAGATCGCCTTTGCCAGACTCATCATCTGGGTAACAGGGCGCTTTGCCGGGCAGACGAAAGAGCAGCTGCCGCAGTTGAAGCAGTAGTCTGCATGCAGCTTGCCCAGCTCCTGCACATCGCGTGCAGCGTATGCCTGATTGACCTCCACAGGCTCCAGACCCATGGGGCAGTACTCCACGCAGCGGCCGCAGCGGATGCAGGGATTCACCGGTGCAGGCTCTGCAGCGGCCTTGCTCAGGAAGATCAGGCCGGAGGTGGTCTTGGTGGTGGGGTAGCTCAGGTTCTCCACAGCGGGGCCCATCATGGCACCGCCGGCAACCACCTTGCCCAGCTCGCCCTTGACACCCGCAAAATCAATGATGTCCTGATAGGCAGTGCCCACGGGGACAACGATGTTCTGGGGCTTTGCGCAGGCGTCGCCGTCCACGGTGATGGTGCGCTCGACCACCGGCATACCGGTAGCCAGATACTTGCCAAGGGTGGAAACGCTGGTCACGTTCATGACGATGGCGCCGGCATCTGCGGGCAGACCGCCGTGGGGCACTTCGCGGCCCAGACACTTTTCAATAAGGATCAGCTCTGCGCCGGTGCCGTAGACACTGGGCAGGGGCTTGACCTCGATGGTGCTGTCGCCATTGGTCTTTTTGCACAGCAGGTCGATGCACTCGGGCTTGTTGTTCTCAATGCCGATGACGCACTTCGGGATGCCGGTATACTGCAACACAGCCTTGATGCCGCGGATGATATCATCGCTGCAGTTCAGCATCTCCTGCGTATCGCTGGTCAGCCACACTTCGCACTCGGAAGCGTTGATCAGCAGGGTATCCACCTGCTGCTTGGGCTGCAGCTTTACGTCGGTCGGGAAGCCTGCGCCGCCCAGACCGACCAGGCCGCACTCACGCACAGCCTTGAGGAAGCTGGCCTTATCGGTCACTTCCGGTGCCTTGACAGCCGGGTCCACGGTCTGTTTGCCATCGGTCTTGATGACGACAGAGTCGCACATGCGGCCATTGGACAGACGGAAGGGCTCCACTGCGGCAACCGTGCCGGAGACACTGGAGTGGATGTTTGCAGAGACGAAGCCGCCAGCCTCGCCGATCTTTGTGCCAACGAACACCTCGTCGCCCTTTTTGACCAGAGCTTTGGCGGGAGCGCCGATATGCTGGCTCATGAGGATGCGTACCTGCGCGGGCAGAGGCATCGGGATCGGTTTGCTTGCAGCAGTTGCCTTGTCATGCGGCGTATGCGCGCCAAGCGCCGCACGTTTCAGCTTGTTCAACATGGAATTCAAATCCCCCATTCTGCTTGAATTGCCGCCCCCACGCCCATGCAGGCGCACTGGTACAGGGACAGCAGCTGCTTAACATGTTTATTGTATCATTTTGGCGTGGGAAGTCAACGACAATGGCACAAAAATGATGTGTTTTCCTGAACTTTCTTTTCATTTTTTCGTGGTTATATACAACTAACCACCGTATTTTTCTTCCTGCATCCGGTGTTTGCCTTTGCATGCGGATTATGCTATACTAAGGGCAAGCAAAAACTGCGGAACGTCCCCCGCTCCGCGCCAGACTTACCAAGGAGGCTTGAAACGATGAAGGTTCTCAAAGCACTGCTCGCCGTCCTCACTGCTCTGGCGGTGGCCCTGACCGCCGCGCTGCTGTTCATTCAGGATAAGAACGCACCCCGTTATATCCAGATCTACGAGAACGAGCAGTAACACCCGTCTTGCACAAAAAGCATCCCCCAGCCTGAACGGCAGCGCCGCACGGGCTGGGGGATGTGTTGTTTTATGGCATACAAAAAACACCGCCGGGTCTCCCTCAGCGGTGTTTTCAGGCAAAATATTCCTTTTAGTAATCTTTTTCGCAGCCCAGCAGGTATTTCATGTGCTCAAAGGTGCGGTCATGTCCAAGGTCGCGCACCATTTTCAGCAGCTCTTCCAGCAGGGCACGGGTCTCCGGGTGGAGCAGGTAGTGGGTCTTGCTGCGCTCGTAGTATTCCCACGGGGAAGCATCGGTGTACCTGTCGCCCAGATAGATCTGGCTGGCGGCCACGCGGTCGCACACCATTTCGCACACATAGCGCAGGGGCATCTTCATGCCGGCAAGGCCCACCTTCCGGGTGCTGTAGTCGATCCAGTATTCCAGATGGTGCTTGTTGCGGCCCTTGTGGTGCAGCCACGCGGAGGAATAGCCCCGTGCCGCGCGTTCCGCTTCGTTGGGGCTGTGGTCACCCTGATAATAGATGCAGCCCGGAATGAACTCGGTAGGGCTGTACTTGCTCAGGTCGTGGGCAAGGCCCTGCTCATAGAGCCCGCAGGCAAAGCAGTATTTCATCACCAGCAGCTTGTGCCGGGTGATGGTCTCAAAATGGCCCTTGATGTTCATGCTGTTATTTCCTCCACTGCACCGTGATACGTCCCTCTTTCAGCCCGCGCAGATCATTGCTTTCGGAAAAATCCTCCCGGTCCATGGTCAGGTTGGGGTTGTAGTAGGGGTCGTGCAGAATGTTCGCCTTGCCGTGCACGGCATACAGCCGCTGCTGCTCGGCGGCAAAGCGCCGGGCTTTCACCGGGTCTTTTTCGTCGCCGCCGCGGCTCTTGCTCTCGTAATGGGTCAGCTGAGCATAGGGTGTCCACGCAATGCGGCAGCCTGCATCCCGCACCCGCAGGCAGAAATCCACATCGTTGAAGGCCACCGCAAAGGCTTCGTCCAGACCGCCCACTTCGTCCCACACGCTGGTCTTTACCAGCAGGCAGGCACCGGTGACGGCGGAAAAGTCCTGCACCGTTGCAGCGCGGAACATGTAGCCGCTGCCGCCCGCCTTGCGGTATTTGTGGCTGTGGCCCGCGTAGCCGCCAAGGCCGGTCACGACGCCTGCATGCTGCAGGGTCTCATCCGGGTAAAGCAGCTCCGCGCCGCAGATGGCCGCGCCGCCGGGGTGAGCACACTGCCGCAAAAGCTCCGTGAGCCAGTCCGCATTGCGCACCTCCACGTCGTTGTTCAGCAGCAGCAGGTAATCCCCGCTGGCGTACTGCCGGCCAAAGTTGTTGATGCCGGAAAAGTTGAAGCCCTTCTGCGGGTAGTTGACCACCTGCAGGCCGTCGTAGCGCTGCCGGGCTTCCTTATAATAGGTAAAGGTGGCCGGTTCGGTGGAGTTGTTCTCGATGACGATAACCTCAAAGTTCTCCCAGCTGGTTTTGGTCCAGATGCTGTGCAGGCACTTTTCCAGATCGTCGGTGTGGTCCTTGTTCGGGATGAGGATGCTTACCTTCGGGTCGCCCACGATATCCCACTTCACCCGGTAGGTACTGGGGAACAGGCCATCCTCCACGGTGCCGGTGCGTCCGGTGCGGGCCAGATGGTCGGCCAGCGCCTTTTTGGCTGCTGCCGCCACATAGGGCTTGGCATCGGTGCCGCCGGAGGTGGAGCCTGCGTGCACCCGCCAGTAGTACAGCACCTGCGGCACATGGGCCGCGCCGCCGGTCTTTTCCACAAGGCGCAGGAACAAATCGTGGTCCTGACTGCCGTCGCACTCCGGCCGCTCCCCGCCGATCTCATCCCACAGCGCCTTTTGGAACACCGCCAAGTGGCAGATGTAGTTGCAGCACAGCAGGTAGTCCGGGGCGTAATCCGGCTTGAAGTGGGCCACCATGGGCCGCTGGATGCTCTTGGAAAAGAGTGCTTCATCGCTGTAGAGGAAGCCATCCGGCTCGCCCTGCGCCCGCAGCTGCAGAATGGCTTTGCCCATGGTGTACATGGCGTGGGGCGCAAGGATATCATCGTGGTCGGCAAGGGCCAGATATTCCCCTGCGGCAAGCTCTGCCGCAGCATTGGTGTTGGCCGCAATGCCTTTGTTTTCGATCTTTTTGTATACGATGCGTTGATTCTTTGTCTGATATTCCTCTACGATGCGCTTCACATCGGCATGTTCTGCATCGGAAGCATCCGCAAGGCAAAGCTGACCGTTGGGGGCCGTCTGGTTCACAAAGGAATCCAGAAATTCCCGCAGGTATTTTTCCGGTGTATTATACAGCGGGGTCAGGATGCTGATGGTGGGCAGGCCGCAGTCTGCCGCCATTTTGCCGACCATTTCTGCTTTTTGGGCTTCCAGCACCTTTTTGGCGGGCAGATAGCGGGCACGCTTGCCAAAGCAGCGGCGCTTGACAAAGCCCGCGCCCCGTTTGAGCATGGTGGGCAGGCCCTCGTCCTTCGTCAGCTGCACCGCATAGCCTGCCAGTTCTCTGGCACGTTTCAGTCGTACATTCATATCAGGCCTCGCCGCGCTGCGTTGCCTTGTAAGCCGCGCAGACCGTTGCCGTATCGCCATTCATTTTCAGGTGGCCGTGGCTCAGCCATGCCACCTTGCTGCACATGCGCTCGATCTGCTCAATGGAGTGAGACACCAGAATGACCGTGGTGCCGCCCGCCATCAGCTCCTGCATCCGCTTTTCGCACTTCTGCTGGAACAGGAAATCGCCCACCGAAAGCACCTCGTCCGCAATGAGGATATCTGGCTTGGTGATGGTGGCAATGGCAAAGCCGATGCGGGCCACCATGCCGGAGGAGTAGTTCTTGAGCGGCACATCCAGAAAGTTCTGCAGCTCGCTGAACTCCACGATCTCATCAAACTTTTCGTCCAGATACTTGGGCGAGAAGCCCAGCACCGTGCCGTTCAGGTAGATGTTCTCGCGGGCAGTCAGGTCCATATCAAAGCCCGCGCCCAGCTCGATGAGCGGGGCGATGGAGCCGCGGACCGTCACCTTGCCCTTGCTGGGCTTGTACACGCCCGCAATGGTCTTGAGCAGGGTGGACTTGCCCGAGCCGTTCAGACCCACAAGGCCGTAGAAATCGCCGGGCATGATGTCCAGACTCACGTCCTTGAGGGCGTAGAATTCATCGTACTGCAGGCGGCCCTGCACCATGGCAAGGAAGTATTCCTTCAGGCTCTCATGCTTTTCCTTGGAGAGGTTGAAGCACATGGAAACATTGTCCACTTTGATGATCGGTTCCATTGTTCTTCCTCCTTAAATATGCAGCACAAAGCGATCCTGCGTTTTGCGGAACACCCACACGCCCACCAGCATGGAGAGCACGGCGCAGCAGCCGCACACCGCGAACATGTTGAAATCCAGCGGGATGCCCCACATTACGGTACGGCGGAAGCCTGTGATGTACCAGTACATGGGGTTCAGCTTGATGATCTGCTGCATGTTGAACCCGCCAATGGAAAAGGTCATCTGGGTGGGGTCGTAGAAGATGGCGGAAAAATACAGCAATGCGGTGATGAACACGCTCCAGATGTGCATGATATCCCGGAAGAACACGGTAGCCGCTGCCAGAAGCAGGCCCACGCCCAGACTGAAGAAGAACAGCGTCACCAGCGGGTAGACCGCCTCGATGAGGGTCAGGTGGAAGGGTGCACCGGTAAAGATCATGACCAGCAGCAGCGCCACAAAGCTGAACACGCAGTTCACCATGGCAAAGCAGCACTTTTCCAGCGGGAAGATATACTTGGGGATATACACCTTTTTGAGCAGGGGCGCAGCGCCCAGCACACTGCTCATGCCGGTGGATGTGGCCTCGTTGAAGAAGTTGAACAGCAGCTGGCCGCACATCAGGAACACGGCAAAGTTGTCGATGCCGCTGCCGCGCATGTCCATCAGACTGCTGAACACGGCCCAGTACACAAGGCACATGAGCAGCGGGTTCAGAACGCTCCACACCACGCCCAGCACGCTGCGGCGGTATTTGAGCTTGAAGTCACGGCTGACGAGGTTCCACAGCAGATAGCGGTAGCACCAGAAGCCGTTCCACATTGCTTTGAATTTTGCCACAGGCGATCACCACTTTTCAAAATATTCAAACTTCTGTGCAGCAAAGGGCTCGTGCAGCTTGTCCTTTGCGCTGGTCTTGTGCTCGCAGCCGCAGTCCGGCCACTGCACGTTCACGGTGGGGTCATCGTAGGGGATGCCGCCCTCGCTGGTGGGATCGTACACATCGGTGCACTTGTAGCAGAACTCTGCCACATCGCTCAGCACCAGAAAACCGTGTGCAAAGCCTTCCGGGATGTAGAACATCTTCTTGTTCTCCTCGGACAGGGTCACGCCCACCCACTTGCCGAAGGTGGCGCTATGCGGGCGGCAGTCCACGGCCACATCAAACACCTCGCCCTTGGTCACGCGCACCAGCTTGCCCTGCGTGTGCTCCTTCTGGAAGTGCAGGCCGCGCAGCACGCCGCGGGTGGAGCGGCTCTGGTTGTCCTGCACGAATTCCTTATCGATGCCGGCTTCGGCAAACTGATCCTTCTGATAGGTCTCCATAAAATAGCCGCGGTCGTCGCCGAACACCTGCGGCTCAATGACCACAACACCGGGGATCTCGGTCTGAGTAAACGTAAACTTGCCCATATTTTGTACCTCTCTTTTTGTGAAGCATGTTTGTTTTATCTGGAAAAGTCTGTTCGACGCAGGCTTTTGCGCTTATTTGCCGCGGCGGGTCTGTCCCTGTTCCGTGCGCGTTCTGCGGCGTTTCTTCCGCCAAGTGATGAACCGCACCACCAGAAAAGTCACCAGCGCTGCCGCTGCGGTGGACCCCAGCGAGATGCCCAGCAGCCAGAATGCATGGCTTTGGGGCTTTACCGCCTTGGCCGCTTCCAACTCCTGACCGGTGCTGTTCTCCAGCAGTTCAGGCAGGCCGGAAATTTCCGCATCCACACGCACGCTGGTGCTCTCCTGCTTTTCGCCGCCGTGGACGGTGTACACAGCGTACACCTCCGGGTCGGAGCCAAGGACATAGCTTTCCGGCAGTTCCAGCGTCACCTCCACATCGTCGGCAGTCAGGCCGTTGGCCAGCAGCAGCCGCACGCCGGGGTCGGAGACGGTCACGGTGCCAAGGCTCCCGCCGCCGCCCACCACGCTCAGCGGTGCTGTGATGCCCTGCGCGGGCAGGTCGGTGTAGCCGGTAAAGGTGCTGAAGGCGTAGTCCAGCAGGGTGCGCATATCGTTGTATTTATCAGTGCTCAGCTCGCTCTGCATGGTCACGCAGATGAGCCGGACGCCGTTCTGCTCCGCCAGACAGGCGTAGCTGTAGCGGGCCGTGTTGGTATAGCCGAGCTTGGAACCCAGAATGGACGAGATGTAGTACCGGCTGGAGCCAATGCGCATTTTGTCCTGCTGGGAAAAGTAGCGGGTCACGGGCTGGATGTTGGTGGGGTCCATGGTGTACATCTCATTGCGGGTGAACACCTGCTCAAAGCCCGGCTGCTCCAGTGCCCAGCGCAGGATCTGCGCCATATCGTAGCAGCTGGTGTAGTGGTCCTCGTCGCTGATGCCGTGAGGGTTTGCAAAGTGGGTGTGCGCAAGGCCCAGCTCTTCTACCCGCGCATTCATCTTTGCCACGCCGTCCGCGATGGTGCCCTCTCCCACATATTCGGCCAACAGGTTCGCGCCGTCGTTGGCACTGGCCATCTGGGTGGCGTACAGTGCATCGGTCAGGGGCACTTCTTCGCCCTCGCGCAGGGCAATGTGACTGGAATCGGTGCCCGCCAGCGAGTAAACATCCTCGTGGGTCACGGTGAGCTTTATATCATCCCAGTTCCCCTGCGCCTTTTCGCAGGCAAGGCCCAGCGTCATCACCTTGGTGATGGATGCCGGGTGCAGCTCTTCGTTCATATTCTGCTGTGCCAGCACAAGGCCGGTGTCTGCATCGATGATGCAGTAAGCGCGGGTGGCACCAAGGGCAGGGCCAGCCGCCGCTGCCCCCGGCACGAACACGCAGATCATAAGCAGCACAACGCACAGCGCCGCTGTCAGTTTTTTCATCTGGTTTTTCTCCATTGAGCGTTTTTCTGCCCGTCGTACTGCACCGGCAAAGCATCAAATTCAGTATACCACATTTTGTCCCGGCTGAAAAGCCATTCAGACGTTGTTTTGCAGCAGAACGGGCTGCAGCTGCAGCCCGGCCAGCGCAGCGTCCAGTGCAGCGGGCAGACGGGCAAAGTCCGCTTTCAGGCTGTTGGGCTTGTGGGTGGGGTCATCCTGCCCGTAGGGCACAAAATAATAGTGCTTGCGCTGGTAGAGCCGGGCCATGTTCTCCCACGATGCGCCCAGGCCGTCGTTTGTGGAAACGCCCACCAGAACCGGGCACCCCACCCGCAGCAGGCTCTTTGCCGCCAGCGTCACCGGCGTATCGGAAAGCCCCGCCGCAAGCCGTGCCAGCGTGGCCCCGGTGCAGGGCGCGATCACCAGTGCACTGACCAGCTTTTTAGGGCCAAGCGGCTCCACGGCCTGCAATGTGTCCAGCACTGCATGGCCGGTAAGGGCTTCCAGCCGTTCCTGCCAAAACTGCCCGGTGCCAAAGCGGGTATCCTGCTTTGCGGCAAAGCTCATGATGGGCAGCAGCTCCCAGCCCTGTTCTGTCAGCTGCTGCGCTGCCGCAAGCGCCGCTTCCAGTGTGCAGAAGCTGCCGCACACCGCAAATGCAATGCGTCCTTTTTTCTGCGTTCTCATGTGTGTTCCTCCCGCTCCCGCAAAATGGTCAGCACGGTGCGTGCCACCGCTTCCCCGGCCGTGTCCGGCGCACAGGCGGCGGGCAGGCTGAGCGCATGGATGGCCTTGCAGCCCAGCCGCTGCGCCGCAGCAAAGTCGGTGCCGCCGGGCTTTGATGCCAGATCCACGATCAGGCTGCCGGGCCGCAGAGCCGCCAGCACCGGCTCGGTCAGCACCGGGGCCGGGATGGTGTTCACCACCGTATCAAAGGCCGGAGCCAGCGCGGCCAGCCGGGCAAGCTCTGCACCCCGCAGACCAAGGCTCTCGGCCAGCGCACGCTGTTCGGCGCGCCGGGCACAGACAGTCACATTTGCCCCCAGTGCCGCCAGCCGTGCCCCCAGCGCCTGCCCCACCGGGCCAAAGCCCAGCAGCAGAAGGTTTGTGCCCCACAGGGTACGGGTGCGCTCGGCCAGCAGGATGCCAATGCAGCCCTCCGCCGTAGGGATGGCATTGTACACCGTCAGCTCCGGTCGGGCAAAGTAATCCACCAGCTCCACGCCAGCTTCCTGTGCGATGGTCTTTGCCTGAACTGAGAGCCTGCCGCCCAGTGCCACCGCACCGGGCTTTGCGGCCCGCAGCAGCTCTGCCAGCGGGGTGCGGGCCGCATCCAGCGGCAGAGGCAGCAGGATATAATCTGCCAGTGCAACCTGTTCGGCTCCGCCCACCGCATAACCTGCCCGTTCCAGCACCCGGCCTGCCGCCGCCTGCCGGGCATCGGTGCCCACCACCACAAACAGCTTTTTCGCTTCCATGCCGCATCCCCCTTTGCCTGCTCGTGGGCCATCCTATGCAGGAGAAATATTTGTTGTGAAAAAACTCCTCCAGCTTTCGCCGGAGGAGTTTTTTATCACGATTATAGAATGCGCCGCCCTGACATCCGGCACATCTTTTATTTTACGAACTTTGCCACAGCACGGGCTACGATGCCGCCCAGAATGCCGGAGACAAGGAACTCGGCCACACCCTGCACGCCGACCAGCAGCACCACGAACATGAAGGGGTTCGCAGCACCCTTGACGGACACGAGGTTCTGCACGTAGTCACAGCCGTAGAAGGCCAGCACGATCCAGCCCATGAAGAACACCGTGTTCAGGAACGGTGCGCTCATGGCGCTGAGGATGTAGCTCCAGGTGCCGGGCTTGTCAAAGCGCTTCAGGCCGCTGAAGATCAGGCCGCAGCACAGGCCCATCAGCACGCGCATACCCACGCACAGGATAAAGGTGTTGACGGGGCTCACCTGAAACAGTGCGCCGGTCATGGCGGAAGCACCGGTGATGGCATCGTAGAAGCTCACTGCGCCGAACACACCGCCCAGCAGCGCGCCCACAGCGGGGCCCATGGTGATGGCACCCACTGCAATGGGAAGGGTCAGGAAACTCATGTACAGCGGGCCCACAGGCACGCTGCCCAGACCCACCATCTTCATGACCAGCTCAATGGCAACCAACAGCGCCACACGGGTAAGAGTTTTCGTATTTTTCATATTCAGTTTTCCTCCTGCTGCCGTTCCGCCCTATACGTCGGATACGGCGCAAACCTGCCCGCTCTATGCGGGTTTTAAAGTAAATATTCAAACAATTTGGAGCGCGTTTTTGTCAGGGCGTGTTCCAATGGGAAAAGCTTTTTCAGTGGTCGCACGGGAAGCGGATGCCCGCATTGCGGCGGGCCACCGTGAGCACACGGCTCACCGCGATGGTGGTATCCTGCATCCGGCCGCACAGTTCCTGATCTCCGCTCTCCAGCGCACGGGCAAAGGCTTCAAACTCTGCCGCCTGCCGGGGCCTGCCGCCATTCAGGTTATAGTGCTCTTCCTTGCCCTCGTTAGGGTGGAAGGTGATGCCGCCGCAGCAGTTGGCGGTGGACTTCTGCAGAATATAGCCCTTCGTGCCCTGAATGATGTACCGGGCCGGGGCCGCGCAGTCCTTGGCGGCGATGCTCACGGCCTTGAAGCCGCTGTAATCCATGGTCAGGATGCCGCTGGTGTCGATGCCGCGCTCCATGTTGGCGGTATATTTGGCCTGATTCGGCTCCCCGAACAGGCCCACGATGTAGCTTACATTATATACGCCAAGATCCATCAGGGCACCGCCGGCACAGGCCGGGTCAAAGGCAGGCTGTACATCGCCTGCACAGAAGGCATCGTACCGGCTGGAATACTGGCTGAAATTGCACTGTACCAGCTTCACGGTGCCAATGCGGGGCAGCAGCTCCCGGATCTTTGCGTAGTTTTCAAGGTACTGGGTGGTGATGGCTTCAAACAGGAACACCCTTTTGTGCCGTGCCAAATTTACCAGTTCTTCAGTCTGGGCCGCCGTGGGTGCCAGCGGCTTTTCCACAATAACATGTTTGCCTGCTTCCAGCGCCACGCGGGCATAGCGCACATGCTGCAGGTTCGGCACTGCAATGTACACCACATCCACCCACTGCAGCAGTTCCAGAAAATTGGTGGTGTGCTGCGGCACGCCGTACTGGCCGCAAAGGCTCTGAGCCAGCTCGGCGCTGCGCTCGGTGCTGCAGATGGCCTGCACCGTAAAAGGCGTGTGCTCTGCAAGCCATGGCAAAAATTCCCGCACGATCTTGCCCGTGCCAAGAATGCCTAATTTCATCTGATTTTTCTCCCCATCCTGTCGTTGGTCAGCCTACCAGCGCTTCCGGCTCGCGGCGGGTGCGCTTTTTGGGGTAGGTGCGCTGTTTTGCATGGCCGTGCTGGTTCTGCCGGCCATAGTGCCTGCCGCCGCCCGCACTGTGGTGCTGCGGCTGGGACGCATTGAGCTGGTACAAAAGGGCAAGTCCCTTCATCAGCAGCTCCGGGTCGTAGGTCAGCGGGTGGCGGCACAGCGGTGTCACATACTTTGCCAGCCCTCCTGTTACCACCAGAGTGACCGGACGGCCAAGCTCTTCCTCAATGCGCTGCACCATGCCGTCAATGAGCACAGCCGTGCCCATCACGGAGCCGGACAGCATGCATTTTTCGGTGTTGGTGCCAATGGCGCTTTTGGGCGAGCCAAGATGCACCTGCGGCAGCTGGGCACAGCGGTCACCCAGTGCCCGCAGCCCGGTGGAAAGCCCCGGGCAGATGACACCGCCCCGAAACACGCGGTTCTCGTCCACCACATTAAAGGTCGTGGCAGTGCCAAGATCCACCGTGACCACCGGCAGCGGAAAATTTGCCGCCGCATAAGCCGCATCCACAAGGCGATCCTTGCCCACGGCGTGGGGTTCATCCACGCCCATGGTCAGTCCGGTTCGGATCTCCGGCGAAACGATGACCGGCTTCCTGCCCGTATAATGGCGGGCGCACTCAGCCAGTGCCCCGGTGATCTGGGGCACCACGCTGGTGAGCACAGCGCCCTCAAAGCGCATGGGGCGCTCAGGATGGCGGCGGTGCGCAAAAATTTTATCCATTTCGACACGATATTCTGCAGCCGTGCGGGTGCGCACCGTGTCCATGCGCGCCACAAAGCATACACGTCCGTCCCGAATGCCCCCAAGGGCGACGGTGGTGTTGCCTATATCAATGGCTAAGATCATAATTCTGTTTTCCCTTTATAACGCGGCAGTATCCGGCAGGACGGCGGAGAAAGCTCCCCGATGGCCTGCCCCTCACCGCAGTCTGTCTATTCTTTGTCAAGCTGTATTTTACCGCATTTTGTTCCCAGTTACAAGCCTGTACAAAGATTTTGTTGTGCTGGCGGAACTTTTGCATTATACTAAGGTAAGAAATGTGGAAACAGTACGTTTTTGCAGGAGGTTTTACCAATGGATCTGAACGGAAAATGCGTCCTTCTGGGCGTAAGCGGCGGCATTGCCGCCTATAAAATGGCCAACGTGGCCAGCGCACTGCGCAAGCTGGGAGCCGATGTGGAAGTCATCATGACCAAAAATGCGACCCAGTTCATCACCCCTGTTACATTTGAAACGCTTACCGGCCACAAGTGCATGGTGGATACCTTTGACCGGGATTTCAAGTTTGAAGTCACCCACATCTCGCTGGCAAAAAAAGCCGATGTGATCCTTGTCGCCCCGGCCACTGCCAACGTCATCGCCAAGATGGCCCACGGCATCGCCGATGATATGCTCACCACCACAGTGTTGGCTGCAAAGTGCCCCAAGCTCGTTTCTCCGGCCATGAATACCGGAATGCTGGAAAACCCCATCACGCAGGATAATATCGCCACGCTGGAACGCTACGGCTTCACGGTGATCCCCTCCGAGAGCGGCGTGCTGGCCTGCAAGGATGTTGGCAGCGGCCGTCTGCCTAAGGAAGATGTGCTGATTGAGTATATCCTGCATGCCATTGCCCGGCCCAAAGATCTTGCCGGTCTGCGCATTGCCGTCACCGCCGGCCCCACGCAGGAGCCGCTGGACCCGGTGCGCTACCTCACCAACCATTCCACCGGCAAGATGGGCTATGCCCTTGCCCGTGCCGCCGCCATGCGCGGCGCGGATGTCACCCTTATCCACGGCGAGACTGCCCTGCAGCCGGTCAAGTTTACCACCGATGTGCCCGTGACCACTGCTCAGCAGATGTACGAAGCCGTCACCAGCCGCTTTGATGCTACGGATGTGCTCATTATGGCCGCTGCCGTGGCCGACTACCGCCCCGCTGCCGTGGCAAACGACAAGATCAAAAAAAAGGACGGCGACATGTCCATCCCTCTGGAACGCACGCCGGATATTCTGGGCACCATCGGCCCCAAAAAGACCCACCAGTTCCTGTGCGGTTTTTCCATGGAGACCCGCGATCTTGTGGAAAACTCCTCTGCAAAGCTGACCAAAAAGAATCTGGACATGGTGGTTGCCAACAACCTGAAAGTGGCCGGTGCCGGTTTTGGTGTGGACACCAATGTAGTCACCCTCATTACCCCGGACGGCACCCGTGAGCTGCCGCTGATGAGCAAGGCCGATGTGGCCGATGCCATTCTGGATGAAATTTTAAAACGCCGCTCCCAGTGAGAAAAAGTGGCTGTCGCATGTGCAACAGCCACTTTTTTATTTTTCCTTCCGTGCAAACACGATGCCAATGGTACCCGGGCCGGAATAGCCGCCGATGGTGGTGCCGATGTCTGTCTCGTGGCATTCCTTGAAGCTGCCGTATTTCTTCAGCCCCGCCTTCACTGCGTCCATGCAGCCAGGCTTCGGCTGGCAGGAGGAGATGAACACAAGGCTATCCTCGATGTCGTCGCGTTCCACCAGACGGTCGGTGATGTACTTGCCCACGCAGATGGGCAGGCTGCCGCGGTATTTTTTGACTACCTTCAGCTCGCCGTCGATCACTTCCAGTGCGGGCTTGATGCCCAGCAAGTTTGCCCCGAAGGCCAGCACACCGGAGCAGCGGCCGCTCTTGGCCATAAAGTCCAGCCTGTCCAGTACAAAGCTCAGCTCTACCCGTTTGGCAAGGCTCTGCAGCCGCATCGTAATGTTGCGGGGAGGCAGGCCATCTGCAGCCCACTTGGCCGCTTTCAGCACCAGATAGCCCTGCCCGGTACAGATATTCTGGCTGTCCACCACATAAACATTCTCGAATTCGCCTGCCGCCAGCTTCGCATTCTGGAAGCAGGACGAAAGCTTGCTGCTGACCGAAATATGGATCACCGCATCGCACTCTTTGGCAAACGGCTCAAAAAATTCGGTATATTCCACCAGATTTGCGGCGGCGGATTTGGGCATTTTGCCGCCCGCATTCACATAGGCAAACACATCTGCCGGGTGGATCGTTACGCCGTCCAGATAGCTATCCTCACCCATCAGAATGTGCATGGGCATCAGGGCAATGTCCCACTGTGCCAAAAGCTCTTCGGACAGGTCGCAGGTGCTGTCCGCTGTGATCTTGATTCTCACATTATTTCTCCTTTTATAAAACCGTTCTGCATCCTCTGTCGGCCGCACCGACGATTCCTTAAAAAATTGTCCTTTTCTATTTTACCACAGATGATTCAAAGTTGTTAAGTATTTTGTAAAGGCAAATGTAAATCTTTTATGAAGAAGTTCCCGGTTTCGGTTTTCTTGTACACTTATCACAAATTCCGAATTGGATTTATGGTTCTTTCCGAAAATTCGGGTTTACCTGTTTATTTTGTCCGCCAAAAATTATATAATAAGATGTATCCTAATAGAATGGATTGAATCGGTCTGCTCTGCGGCCGTTATTTATTTGGAGGTTGCCTTATATGTTCATGTACACCGATTACAACCAGCACCTGCTGGACAATGTAAAAAAGATTCACTTCATCGGCTGCGGCGGCAGCGGCATGTATCCGCTCATCCAGATCCTTGCCGCAAAAGGCTACGAGATCTCCGGCAGCGATGTGCTGGATGGCAGCATCATCCGCTACGAGCGTGAGATGGGTGTCAAGGTCAGCCTGGGTCACAGCGCCGATAATGTGATCGGCACCGACATGGTGGTCTACTCTGCCGCCATTTCCAAAGATAACGTGGAACTGAATGCCGCTGCCTCCTACGGCATCCCCACCATCGAGCGCAGCGTTCTGCTGGGTTATGTGAGCCGCCTGTACAAGCAGAGCATCTGCGTCTCCGGCACCCATGGCAAAACCACCACCACTTCCATGATCACCACTGCGCTGGAGCTGGCAGGCCGCGACCCGTCTGCCGTCATCGGCGGCAAGCTTCCGCTGATCAATGGCTACGGCAAGGCTGGCAAGGGCGACGATATCGTAATTGAGTCCTGCGAGTTCGCCGAGACCTTCCTCAAGCTGACCCCCTATCTGTCCGTTGTGCTGAACATCGACAACGACCATCTGGATTACTACGGCAGCATGGGCGAACTGAAGTTTGCCTTCAAGCGCTTTGCCCTGATGACCAAGTTCATGATCTTTGCCAATGCGGACGACAAGAACACCATGGATGTCATGTACACGCTGGACCGCCGCGTGCGCACCTTTGGCATCCAGAACGACGGCGATTATCAGGCATTGAACGTAAATGAATACAAGCCCGGCTTCTTTGAGTTCGACCTGAAGGAGTGGAACAAGGTCACCGGCCATATCCGGCTGGCCGTGCCCGGCTACCACAACATTTACAATGCGCTTGCCATGTGCGCCGTCTGCCGCTTCGTCGGTCTGACCGTGGAGCAGTGCGCCGATGCCGCCCTGAACTTCAAGGGTGCCGGCCGCCGCTTTGAGGTCTACGGCGAGTGTAACGGCGCTTTGGTCGTGGACGATTATGCACATCATCCCACCGAGCTGCGCGCTACCCTGAACACTGCCAAGGAGATGGGCTACAAGCGTCTGATCGCCGTCCACCAGCCGTTTACATACAGCCGCACCAAGATGCTGTTCAACGACTTTGTGGATGTGCTCAAGATCCCCGACATCACGGTGCTCACTCCCATCATGGGCAGCCGTGAGCCCAACGATCCCACCATTACCAGTGCAAAACTGGCCGCTCAGATCCCCGGCTCTGTTCTGGTGAACAGTCTGGAGGAGGCCGCCGAGTGGGTCAAGCAGAACGCCCGGGAGGGCGATCTGGTCATCACCCTCGGCTGCGGCGACATCTACAAGGCCAGCAAGATGATGGTGGCCGACAACCAGTAAAGAATCTGCTATACAAAAAGAGGAACGACAGCTGTCGTTCCTCTTTTTTTCGTTGATCCGGGTCAGTTCCGCGAGCACTTTTCCGCGTCGATGGCCAACACGAACATCAGCACATAAAGCGCATCCTTCGGGTCGGTGATGTCCAGAACGTAGGTGTCCGTCCAGTGGAACGGTTCCTTGGACACGGCAGCCACCGTGCCGCCGTCCGGGCCGGTGATGGTATAGTCCCACTCGAATACATCGCCCTCCACATGCCAGCCGTTGAAGTCGATGTTGTACTTCGGCTTGAAGAAGGTCAGCTCCTTTTTCAGGGTACCGATGCAGGTCTCGCCCTCGTACAGCTCAAACTTGGGCAGCCAGGTCAGGATCTCTTCCTTGACGGTGCCCAGCTCCTGCTGTTCTTCCGGGTCGTAGATCTTCAGGCAGTGCCCCCAGGACAGCTGCCCCTTGACCACATACACGGTGTTTTCGTTTTCGTCGTAGATGTCGTAGCTGTCAAACCAGCTGAATGCACGCTGTCTAAAAAGCAGTTTCATCTTCCTCACCTCACTCGGAATACGATTTGGGACGTCCTTTTCGTGCGGTTCTTCCGCTTTTTTCCATCATACCAGATTCTGCCTCATCGTGCAATCCCGAAGCAGCCCCGCCCGGAACATTCTCCGGGCGGGGCTACCGTTTGCCGTTCAGTTTTCTACGATTCGGCATGTTTTGTCATTCTTTTTCGTTTTGTATTTCAGTGGTGTCTGCACTTCGGCGCGGATCTTGCCAAGATAGGCGCGGGTCTGCTCTGCGCCCTGCAGAATCGCTTCCACCTGCGCCCGCTGTTCCTCAGTCAGGTCATCCTCCGCCAGCAGCTCCGCGTTGCCCTTGATGATGGTCAGCGGCGTTTTCAGCTTGTGGGACAGCCGAATGATCTGCTCCCGCTGCCGCTGCTCCATGTCCCACTGCTTCTGCAGGCTACCGGTCAGTTCATCGCCCATGGTTTGCAGCGCCTGCAAAGCGCTCTCGTACTCCCGCACCTTCGCGCCGGAAAACACCGCGCTGTCCAGATCCTTCCGCGCCACCGCCTGCGCGGCGGCGGTCAGCTTTTCGGTCTCCCGGGTCAGGAAGCGCCCTGTCCTGTGGGTGCTCCACACCACTGCCCCTATCAGCAGCAGAATGCCCAGAATGCAGTGCACGGTCTGCATATCCGGCAGCACGCCCCGCAGCGCAGGGTTGGCATAGGGCACGGCATAGTCAAATTGCAGCAGACAGACCGTTCCGTCCTGCAATTTCGACGTCATATAATACTGTGTGTAACCAAAATGCCAGCGGGTTTTCCCCTGCCGGTTCTCCATTGCCCGCTGCAAGTGCTCGGCATCCATGTTGGTGGCCAGCACCTCGCTGCTGTCCGGCGCGGCAAACAGGGCGTACCGGCACAAGGAGTCCAGCTGCGTTTCGTCAAAAGTAGCGGCGGTCATGCCCGGCAAAACGTCCTGTGCGGCTTTCTGGCAGGCCTGCGCGGCCTGATTCGCGGGCAGGAACAGCCCGCTGTTCTGGATCCACAACAGCAGCACCAGCAGCCACCCCACCGCGACCAGCAGGCAGGCCAGCGCCGTGCGCACCAGATATTGCAGCAGCACACTGCGCAGAGAAATCAGTCTTCGCTTTTCCATCGGTACCCCACGCCCCATACGGTATTAAGCAGCTTTTCCGGCTCCGGCACGCCCGCCGCCCGCAGCTTTGCCCGGATATTCTTGATGTGCTGGGTCACGGCGGTGTCGTCCGCAGTGCCGTCAATGCCAAAAACTGCTTCGTAAATTTGTTCCTTGGTAAAGGTCTGCCCGGCGTGCAGCGCCAGATACTCGCAGATGGCATACTCCGAGCGGGTCAAGGGCAGCGCCTTCCCCTCTACCGCCGCGCTCCGGGCGGTCAGGTCAAAGGCCACGCCGCTGCGCACCATCCGGTGTGCCGGGGTGCGGCTTTGCCGCCGCAGATGCGCCGCTACCCGCGCCCGCAGCTCAGCCACCCGGAAGGGCTTGGACAAAAAGTCGTCTGCTCCGATGCCCAGTCCCTCCAGCACGGCAGCCTCGTCGGTGCGGGCGCTCAGAAACAGAATGGGTGCTTCGGTCAGGCTGCGGATGCGCCGACAGACCGCAAAGCCGTCCTCCCCGGGCATCATCACATCCAGCAGGATGCAGTCTGCCCAGCGGCATAGCGGTTCGGTCAACGCCCCGCCCGCCTGCCGCGTTTCTACCCGGTGACCGTCCCGCTCCAGAGCGGTGCAGATCAGCTTGCAGAGCTCCAGATTGTCGTCCACGGCCAGAATGTTTGCCACAAGATCACCTCAACACGTTATAAACAAGGCAGGATGCCCCATACAGCAGATACACATGGGCGGGGTAGAACCAGTAGAACAGCTGCTTGTGTCCGCTGCCGCGCTGCCCGTTGTACAGCAGCATCAGCAGCACCGCCGCTACGCCGAACCACTCGTAGTAGTCGGTGAACATCTGCGTCCAGACAAAGCCATCCTGTCGGCAAGCCATCCCAAAGGTCAGCACAAAATCACACAGGAAAATGAGCACGGCCCATGCCGTCAGCTGTACGCGGCGATGCCCCCGCAGGGCATACAGCAGCACACCGCCCAGCAAAAAGCTCCAGCCGCCGTCCGTGATGGTTGTCCACATGGGCAGCGGGCTTGTAATGACAAAGGCCACGATCGTTGAAGCAATGGGCATCTCCTGTACCCCGGGGAAGAGCAGCAGAAATACTACCACCACATACGGCCAGCACAAAACGGCGGCAATGGCGCCAATGCCCTTTGCGAATTTTTTCTCCCGCAGCCAGTCAATGCCCTGCCAGACGATGCACAGCAGCACAAGATCCTGAAAAATAGCATTCTGCGGGTAGAAGCCATCCCCGCGCCGGAAGGCCTTGGCGTAAATCATAAAAAATTCCAGCGCCGCCATGGCTGCGCCGATAGCCCAGATGCGGATAAAATACCGCCTGCGGTCATGGGTATGGGCAAAGCCCTCTACCGTGCAGAACAGAAACAGCGGCGCACTGAGCCGCCCCAGCATACTGAACACCGTCGGGATGCAGCCGGTGAACTCGAAGAAATAATGAATGTGATCCAGTACCATCAGCACCAGTGCAATGGTCTTGAGCTGGGTACCGTCCAGCCCTTTTTTCGTCAATTTTTCCATACAGGCTCTCCTTTCCTTGTGCATTCAGTGTAACAGGAAAATCTGTAGAAAGTATAAGTTTCTGCCTTTATGATACTATTTTTTGCCCCAAAATGCAAACAAAAAAGCCCTAAGACTTTCATCTCAGAGCTTTCTGTTCAAGTCGGCGACTACCTATTTTCACGCGCCGTTTCCAGCGAACTATCTTCGGCACAAGTGAGCTTAACTTCTGTGT
>NZ_FMFG01000068.1:0-4197 GCF_900066275.1 uncultured Faecalibacterium sp.
GTATGACGGGAAACTGTCACGTACGGTTCTTAGGCGGGAAGGCGGTGGTAACACCGCTGACCCAGCCGATTACTTTCCGCTGGTCCACCGCCTGGGCGGGCAGGTCATCAAGATTTCTCCCACAAGCAGCCAGTATGTGAACCCCATGGATATGAGCCTGAACTACTCCGAGGACGATAACCCGCTTGCCCTAAAGAGCGACTTTGTTCTATCCTTCTGCGAACTGGCAGCTGGCGGGCGCAACGGTTTGGAGCCGGTGGAGAAAACGGTCATCGACCGTGCGGTGCGCGTGGTGTACCGCCCCTATCTTGCCGATCCGAAGCCGGAGAACGTGCCTGTCCTTGGCGACCTCTATGACGAGATCAAGCGGCAACCGGAGCCGGAGGCGCAGCGGATCGCGGCGGCATTGGAACTGTATGTGCATGGCAGTCTGAATGTTTTTAATCACCGAACTAATGTGGATATCAACAACCGCCTTGTCTGCTTTGATATCAAGGAGCTTGGCAAGCAGCTCAAAAATCTTGGGATGCTGGTCATTCAGGATCAGGTATGGAACCGCGTCACGGTGAATCGGAGCGAGGGCAAGTCCACCCGGTACTATGTGGACGAGTTCCACCTTCTGCTGCGCGGCGAGGTTGGCGCCTGGAGCGTGGAGATTTGGAAACGCTTTCGCAAATGGGGCGGCATCCCAACGGGAATCACCCAGAACATCAAGGACCTGCTTGCCTCCCCGGAGATCGAGAACATTTTTGAAAACAGCGACTTCATCTATCTTCTCAATCAGGCCAGCGGGGATCGGAAAATCCTCTGTGAGCGGCTGAATATCTCCACCCAGCAGGCGGCGCATATCAGCAACGCAGGCCCCGGCGAGGGACTGATCTTCTTCGGCAATGTGATTTTGCCATTTGTGGATCACTTTCCGCAGGATAATGAGCTTTACAGCATTATGACGACAAAACTTGGTGAAACCGGGAAAGGAGGCACGGCGCATGAATGATGAAAAATATGTGATCGGCAGCGGAAGTTTTCGGCTTCTGATCGGTGATTTGTATGATCTCTATTGTTATCATTTCAGTTTGACCCGCAGACTGGCGGAGGCTGCGGACGAAAAGGCACTTTTGAAAATCCAGAAAAGCGTGTCCGGCTATGAGCGCAGGATGAAACGCCTTTGCAGGCGCTGGGGGCTACCCACGGATGATACGCCCTGGGCCTACGATACAATGGAGAAATCCATCCGGGAGCGGATGCTCCATGAATAACCTGACCCATGTGAGCCTGTTTTCCGGCATTGGCGGTCTAGACCTGGCGGCGGAGGCTGCCGGGTTTGAAACCGTCTGCCAGTGTGAGTGGGCGGATTTTCCGCACTCCGTCCTCTCTGCACGATGGCCGGATGTTCCCAGGTTCCGGGATATTACTACTTTTACGAAGGAGGCGTTTTTTGAAAAAACAGGACTTGAAACAGTTACCGTTATCTCAGGCGGCTTTCCCTGTCAGCCCTTCTCCACCGCCGGAAAACGGAAGGGCTTTGCGGATGAACGCTACCTGTGGCCGGAAATGTGCCGCGTTATTACCGAACTGCGGCCCCGTTGGGTGCTTGGGGAAAATGTTGCTGGCTTCATCAATATGGGGCTCGACAAAACGATCTTTGACCTGGCAAAAGCGGGATACGCTGTTCTCCCATTCGTATTTCCGGCTTGCGGTGTCGGCGCATGGCATGAGCGCCAGCGAACTTTTATCGTCGCGGCTGATGTTTCCCACACCCCTTGCCTCCGACAACAACACCGCCAGGGACGCGGCAAGCCTGGATGTGTTCCTGTCGGACAATGGGATATTCCGCAAGAGGAACCGAAACGGGGCGATTTGGAGCCTGAGCCTGTCGGCGGCGGTATTCTATCTGACCCCGGTGGCGTCGGACGGTTTCCGCTCGACCTTGAAGCCGTCGGCCTTCAATCCGGCGAAGAAGGACGGGAACCTGTCGGCGCAGATCGTCTCCCAGGAGCGGCCGGTGTCCGAAACGGCGGCGCTGAATCCGGATTGGGTAGAATGGCTCATGGGCTTCCCGAAAGGATGGACGGACGTATCCTCTGGGCCGCCGAACCGGAAGGAATCCCCCGCATGACCGAGCGCATGGATGACAGGGCGCTGCGGCTGAAAACATTGGGAAATGCGGTCTGCCCGCCCCAGGCCTATCCCATTTTCCGCTATATCGCCATGATTGAGAATGGCACCTGCGGTGACTTCTGCCCCTATGGAAAGGAAGGTGACTGCCTATGAGGGAACTGAAAGCGACCGATAAGATCACGCAGAAAATGACCCGTGACGGTGCGGTATCGGAAAACCTTGCCACGGGCGAGGTGGAACATATCAGCAGCCGGGAGCCGGAAACGGAGCTGTCCGCTTCTTCGGAAGAATCCACTGGCGCTGCGGCTGACCTTGCCCTGCGTGCGGCGGAACACCATGAGAAGAAAAGCGCACGAAAGGCGGAAAAGGCTGACACCCAGGCGGTGCGGGATGGTTCTGCCGCAAGGCAGCGCCCGTCCTCCCGCCTGCAATTTACCGAGGAAGAACGTGCCGATCCCGCACTTGGAAAGTACATCGACCGTTCCGACCGTGCGGCGGATCGGCTGGATGCGGCAACGGCCGCTATCCCCACAAAGAAAGTTCTCCGTACCGAGCGTGTTTTTGACGAGACAGCCGGAAAAGGCAAAATGCAGCTTCACTTTGAAGAAGTGGAGAAACGCCCCAATGGACGCCTGCGGCACAATCCGCTTTCTCGGCCGGTCCATGAGATCGTCCATGCCGCCCATGCGAAGGTGCATGAGGTGGAACAGGAAAATGTGGGTGTAGAGGCCGGACACAAAGGCGAGGTGTTGACGGAACGCGGGTTTGCCTACGGAAAAGGCAAAGTCCGTGCCGCCGTCCACCATCACCGCACAAAGCCCTGGCGTGATGCGGCGAAGGCAGAGCAGGCTTCTTTTAAGGCAAACGCCGATTACCTTTACCAAAAGGCACTGCATGATGATCCTGCATTGGCGGCTTCTAACCCGGCATCTCGCTTTCTGCAGAAACAGCGGATCAAGCGGAACTATGCAAAGGAGCTGCGGCAGGCAGAGAAAACCGCAAAAAACACAGCGGCCACGGCGAAAAGTGCAGCGCAGAAAGCAAAGGACGCCTTCAAGGAAACATTCCTCTACATCAAGCACCATAGCCGGGCGGTGCTGTTGGTGATCGGCATTGGCGCCTGTGTTGCCCTGCTGTTTGGCGGGGTATCTTCCTGTTCCATGATGGCAGGCTCCGGCGTGGGCGGTGTATTTACTTCCTCTTATCTCTCCGAGGATGCGGATATGCTGGCTGCGGAGGCGGCCTACTGCGAACTGGAACAGGAACTTCAATATGAGCTGAACCACTATGAGGCTTTGCACCCCGGATATGACGAATACCGTTTTGATCTGGACGAGATCGAGCATGACCCTTATGTGCTGATCTCCATTCTCACGGCGTTCCATGAAGGGGTGTTCACCATCGACGAGGTTCAGGCGGAGCTGCAAATACTCTTTGAAAAGCAGTACATCCTGACGCAGACCGTGGAAGTGGAGGTGCGCTATCGGACGGAGACACGGACAGACAGCGAAGGAAACGACTATGACGTGGAAGTACCGTATAACTACTATATTTGCAATGTGAAGCTGGAAAACTTCGACCTTTCCCATGTGCCGGTCTACATCATGGACGAAGAAATACTTTCCTTATATGCGGTCTATATGGCAACGCTGGGGAATCGGGAAGATTTGTTTCCTGGCTCCGGCTATGTAGACAAGTACACCAAACCGCCCACCACCTATGATATTCCGCCTTCCGCCCTGGAGGATGAAACCTTTGCAACGCTCATTACCGAGGCGGAGAAGTACATCGGCTATCCTTATGTCTGGGGCGGCAGCAATCCGAACACTTCTTTTGATTGCTCCGGCTTCGTGTCCTGGGTGCTGACGCAAAGCGGTGTCTGCAATACGGGCAGGCTGGGAGCCCAGGGGCTTTACAATATTTCCACCCCGGTATCCTCTGCCAACGCAAAGCCCGGAGACCTGATCTTTTTCGTCGGCACTTACGATACACCGGGCGTTTCCCATGTGGGTATCGTGCGTCCAGTAAGGACGATAGTAGAAGTAGAGAAAGGAGGCTGTGACTAAGGTACTACCC
>NZ_FMFG01000090.1:0-1236 GCF_900066275.1 uncultured Faecalibacterium sp.
CTGTTGAAATGCTAAATAAGGATGAAATGCTTGCAAGAACATCCAACGGAATTGCATGTGCATCGTCCATTTCAAAGCCGTCCGGCACATAATGATCGCTGTATCCATCCGGCAATCGTTCCAACGGTTCGCCGTCCACTTGATACGTCAGCTGCATCTCAATCGGCAAGAACTTCTGAATCATCGTGTAGACTGCATTGCGGAAGTCCGCACTTACTGTAAGCGCACCGAGAGTTAAAATTACCAGCGTCAGGGCCGCAATAAGCACTCGTTTCAGCACAGGGCGGCGTTTATGCAACGCCGCTTGCAGGCGGGCATCCCATCGGGAAGTGTCCGGGTAGCGTTCTTTAAGCTGCGCCGGAGTTGGTAGCTCGTTCAGTTCTTTCTGTGCATCTGCATGGAGTGCCATCATCAACGCAGTGTCAAAAGAAACTTCTGTCTGCTCACTCATGGTGGTTCAACTCCTTCCACAATAGTTTTCTTCCACGGAAAAGCCGCATCCGAACCACTTCGTCCGTCAGTCCAAGCGATTTGGCAATCTCCCGGTTGGTGTAACCCATTGCCAAAAGGCGCAGTGGGTCACGGTACATCGGTTTCATCTGTCCGATCAGTTCTGTCAAGTGTTCGATGTTATCGGTGCTGACTACTGCATCGTCCGGCACCGGGGCGTCATCTGGTGCGTCCGGTACTTCTTCCAGCGGTTCTTCTCGCTGCTTGCGAAGCATATCGTAAGCACGGCTTCTACTACAACTAACGAGATAAGCAGCGAGTTCGTGACAGTTTTCTCGATGAATTTTAGAAAAATTTTTCGCAACATACAAAAACACCTCTTGCAGTACATCTTCTGCCAGATACGAATCGCCCATAATTTTGTAAGCGGCATGGTAGACCAGCCGTTTGTAGGTATTATATACATCTATAAATTGTTCTTTATTGCTTTGATCGTCAAGAACAGCTAAGTACAGAGAAAGCAACACAACCACCTCCAACTGATTCGCAACGATTGGATGTAGTGTACTACGAACCAACAAAAATGTCGAATGTTTTCCGTTCTGAACGAAGAACAGCCAGCATCATGACCTCACTTACCGTTGAGGCCGTTGCTGGCTGTTCGTTTGGCTTGAGATGTCTCCATCAAAATTGCAGAGCGCAACTGTCTTGAAACTCTACCATATATAAATAGAAGCGTTTTGAAAAAACGCGCAGCCTGCATCGGAACGGTGCAGAATGAAGGGG
>NZ_FMFG01000049.1:0-15065 GCF_900066275.1 uncultured Faecalibacterium sp.
CGGCCACGGCATCGGCGCCGTCCGTCTCCACGGCGGAAGCCTGCGGGTCGGCCGAGCTGTCGCTCAGGGTCACGCCCCCGGCCAGAGGCAGGGTCACCTCGCCCATCTCATAGTAGACGGGGTAATCGTCAAAGGTCACGGTGCGGTACACATCGTGGTCCAGCGTCAGCTCCACGCCGCCCGCTTCGATGCCGCCGTTGATGGTCACATAGCCGTTGTCGGCATCCCTGTCGATGCTGGTCACAGTCAGCTTGGTCACGGTGGTGTCGCCCTGGTCGTGGATCCGAAGCACGCTGCCCTCCTGCAAGGCGTTGATGTCCTCGGGCAGGTAGCTGTCGTAGCCGTATACGCTCAGGGTCGCCTGGCCGTCGGCCACCTTGGTGATGCTGGCTGCAAACTTGTAGGAACCCGTCTTGATCTCGTTCAGATCCCCGGCGTCGATGGGCAGCACATCGCCCATCTCACCGGCTGCTTCGGACGAAGCCGCACTGCTTTCCACGCCGGAAGCCGGTGCGCTTGCCGCGCTGCCTGCGGTGCTGTTGCTGCTGCCGCAACCTGCCAGAATGCCCACTGCCAGAATGGCCGTAACGGCCAGCACCTTTTTATTCAGTTTCATATTCTATACCTTCTTCTGTTGTTGTCGGGGCGGTGTTTTCCGCACCTGTCTCGGTATCATACGTCACCCGCGCGGAAAAGTCAACATTTCCTTTTCTCTGCGCTTGACGCGCGGTTTTTGTTCCGCTACAATAAAAACGAATCAAGAACCCATTCTATTGCAACTGATTTTAAGATAGAGAGGAATTTCCCGTGAAAATTTTAAAAGTAAAATGTCTTGCCCCCACCCGGCTGGACAACTACCTGATGCAGCAGTACCCGGCACTGAACCCGGGCCGCCTGAACAAGGCCCTGCGGGAGAACAAGATCAAGCTGAACGGCAAAAAGCAGCCGCTTTCCACCCGCGTGATGGCCGGTGATGAGATCAAGCTGTTCATTCTGGATGAAGTTCTGGATGCGGACAGGCGTGTGGACGGCCCGGCGTGGAAGAACGCCCGCGGCCCGGCACAGGTGGTCTACGACTGCCCGCAGATCGTCATTGTGAACAAGCCCGCCGGTCTTGCCGTGGATGGTCCGGAGGACGACACCCTGCTGAACCGCACCCTGCTCTACCTGAACCAGCAGGGCGAGTACAAGGAGAACGACCTGTACACCCCGGCGCTGTGCCACCGGCTGGACACCGGCACCAGCGGCCTTGTCATCGTTGCCAAGACCCCGGAGGCCGAAGAGCTGTTCCTTGCAGCCATCAAGAACCGCGAAGTGAAAAAGACCTACCTCTGCGTCACCTTCGGCCGTCCGATGCCGCCGGATGCCACTCTGGGCGGCTATCTGCTCAAGGACGCGGACCGCGGCATCGTGAAGATCGTGGAGGACAAGCAGCCCGGTGCCAGGGACGTGGAGACCCGGTACGAGACCATCGCCGTCTCCGGCCGTCTGGCCCTGCTGAAGGTGCAGCTGATCACCGGCCGCACCCATCAGATCCGCGCCCACATGGCCAGCATCGGCTGTCCCATTCTGGGCGACAGCAAATACGGCAACAACACCGCCAACCGCGAGCTGAAGCTCAAGTATCAGGCCCTGTGCGCATGGGAACTCACCATGCCCCACTTCAACCAGCCGGATTTCGAGTTCCTCAGCGGCAAGACCTTCCGCGCACCAAAGCCCTGGTATTACAGTCAGGTACTGGACGGAACCCTGAAATAAGCTTTTTTTACAACAAATTACAGCAAAAAAAGAAGTCCCGGAAGTGTATTCCGGGACTTCTTTTTTGTCGTTTATGATTTTACTGGAATAGACCGCCAAACCAGCCCAGAGTGGACTCAGTTGCATTTGCAAAGGCATCCTGAACTTCCTGAATGCTGTCCAGCAGCTTGGTGCCCTCGGTATCCTTCACCGACCAGTAAACGCCGCTGCTTGCCGAGCCATCCGAAACCGTGAAGTCACTGGTAAAGCAGAGGTTATCGCCCTGAGAATCGGTCACGACCACCATGTAGGTGTAATTGCCTGCGGGCAGTTCACCAAAGCGGATGGAGCTGTCCAGCGACTTGAAGGAGAAGATCGCCGTATTGGGTGCTGCCTGTGCAGTGAACACCGTCTGGTCGTTCTCGTCCAGCACTGCCACCTGCACATTGGTCAGGGTGGTGCCCAGCGCAGCATTTGCAGTGCCGGTCAGCGCCATGCCCTTGCCCGCACGGACATTGATGGGGTAGCTCATGCCTTCCAGACGCAGGCCGTCAGCCTCTGCAGCAATGAAGTTGTGATCTGATGCCACATACCAGTAGCAGGAGGACCTATTGACCGAAACGCTGGAGTTTTCCAGCGGGATGCGTCCGGAAGAGATGTTGCCTGCCGGATCGGAGCAATAGAAGTTGCCGTTGGTGTAGTCGGTGAGCAGCACTGCATGGGGCTGGCTGCGGTCATACAGCACGATGCCCTCCGGGTGCTGCGAAAGCAGGGTGATCAGGGTCTGCACTTTTTCCTGTTTGCGAGAGGGCAGTGTGCCGTAGCCCACCTGCATCTCCTTATATGTAAAGCTGTGGGAAAGCCCGTTGGACCATGCTGTGGAACGGACACTGTTCTCGGTCACAGTGGACCAGTCGGTCAGGCCGTCAAAATAGGCACGGCGGCGCAGCATCATGGCTGCGGATGCCAGTGTGCAGGTGCCGCCGCGGCTCTGCTTGAAGTAGAAGCCTGCGTCCACGTTCAGATCAACCGCCAAGGCCGCCGGCAGGCAGGTGAGCATAAACACCAGTGTCAGCACAAGGCTCAGCAGTTTTTTACGGGACGGTGCAGCAGTATTCACGGGTAGGTTCTCCTTTCAGCTTCCATGGCTTGTTATGTTTACCACCATAAAGTATACCAACCTGTTACCCTTTTGTAAACGTTTGTGAAGCTTTTTTCTCAATATCAACACGTTTGGGCAGTTTTTGTTGGAGAGAATGCACAGTTTCCGGCAAGATATTCTACATTTTTTACAAAAATCCCGTCCTGACATTTTTCAAGCGCACCATATTTTGCATTCTTTTTTCATTTTCTGACCACGCTGTGGGCAAACAAAAAAGCTCCACAGACGAACAAATTCGTCTGTGGAGCTTTTGGTCCAGCAGAGCTGGACAAATCCGAACTTGTCGGGGCAAGGCCCCTCCATCTTGCTTGCGCAAGACCGTTCTGTTGCTCAAAAGCCCCACTGGGGCTTTCGTTGCTTCGCAAACGCAAACTTTTTTCTCCGCAATCAGCGGTCAAAGTGTCCTCAAATCGGACGGTTTGGGTGCCATCCTTGTAGTTGAACGTGATTAGCATCCGGTCATCGTACAGGAAAATGGCATTTATAAAAATCTCGATCAGCGCTTTCCGCTGCTTTTTCTGCGAAATATCGAACTTTCTGAATTTCATCAGCCAGAATCGGATGAAATCCTCATTGAAGCTGGGCTTCTTCAATTTTTCATCTGCGATTTTTACAGTCAGCTCATCTTTCTGGATTTCCAGCGCTTCCAGCCGCTCTTTCGTTGTCCGAGTGTACAAGCCGTCCTCGATCGCCTTCATCAGGTTGTCCAGCTTTTTGTTGACCTCTCGCAGTTGCTTTTCCAGCAGCGGGATCGTGGTGTTTTCCTGATTCTGGACATCCATGACCAGTTGAACGATTTTGTCGATCACCGCATCGTCCTGAATCAGCTTCATGGTCTCCCGGACGACTAGATCTTCCAGCCAGTCCTTCTGCACGGTCTTTTTGTTGCAGCCCTTGCGCCGCTTGACGTTGGCGCATTTATAATAATAGTAGGTACGTCCAGTGGCACTAGTTCCGCTTTCGCCAAACATCAGCGCACCGCATTTGCCGCAGAACAGCTTGGTGGTCAGCAGATATTCCTCGTCTGCCTTGCCACAGGCAGGGGCACGCTTGTTCTTATCCAGACGCTTCTGCACCCGGTCAAACAGGTCTTTCGGAACAATAACCGGAATTGCATCCGGCACAACGATATCCCGGAAAGACAGTTCGCCAATGTACCGGCGGTTCTTGAGCATGGTGTTCACGCTGCTGTGGGTCATTTTGCCGCCAGCATATTGCGGACACCCTTGTCGTTGAGGAAGTTTACGATCTCTACCATCTTATCGCCGTTGTCATACCGCTGAAAGGCTTCCAGTACCAACGGAGCGGTCAACGGGTCAAGATGATAAAACTTTTCCTCGTCGATTTTATAGCCGATGGTTCCTGTACCGCCGGTGCACTTCCCTTTCAGAGCGTTCTCGGTCTGGCCACGAATCACCTTTTCGGACAGCTCTGCGGAATAATATTCTGCCATACCTTCCAGAAGGGTTTCCACCAGAATGCCCTGTGAGCCCTCGGCAATGGGTTCCATAACGGAGATCAGATGGACACCGTTCTTTTTCAGGATCATCTTGTAGTTTGCACTATTAAAACGATTCCGGGCAAAGCGGTCAAATTTCCAGACGAGAACAACATCAAACAGCTTTTTGCCGCTGTCTTTGATCATCTGCTGGAATTCCGGGCGATTGTCCGTTTTGGCAGAGAATGCACGGTCAATGTAGTGCTTGATGACCGTGATGCCGTTCTTTTCCGCATAAGCCGTGCATTCCCGAATCTGGCCTTCAATGGATTCTTCACGCTGGTTATCCGATGAATAGCGGGCATAGATTACGGCGGTCATAGGCTCACTTCCTTTTTCTTATCAAACAGACGGGTAGCTTTTTGCATACTTGTAGATCTGCCGTGCACAGTCAAGGCTCATTTTGCTGGAATCGTTGTGTTTGAGCCATGCATTCACATTGCCCGGATTCAGCCTCAAGTCTGTGTAGATACGATAATTCGTCAATTTCTTTTCTTGCTGAAGTTCCAATACCCGGCGATGGATCAACTCTTTTGTGTCATTGTCTGCAAGGACGGCATCCCGCACCGAACAATAGCTGCGCCAGACTTTCCGATAGCCTTCTGGCAGTTCAGGTGACTGTTTTTCCAGAAGTAGAAGCATTTGCGCCAGCGAGTAGCGATTGGAAAGCTGCTCATATTCCGCAGCAATCGTGCTGTTTGCGGTGTAGCGGAGCAGCAGTTCTACTTTATTAAAGGCCAGCGCATAGAGAAACAGCGGTTCTTTCAGGCGGGGATTTTCAGCCATACGATCTGCCAGCTTATGGACGCTTGCCGTCTGCACCCCGGCAAGCTCTGCCACATACTGCTTCAAGAAACCTTCAAATGTCAGTTTTCGCATGGTCTCCACCTCTCCACATACGCCTGATAGCGGATATAAAAATCCCGATATCGCCAGTCGTTCAAGATGCTGGCTCTCAACTCATCCTCATCCGTTGCAAGGTGTTCCAGCAAATCCCAATCCAACGAATTCCGCACAGCCTCGCTCTCTACGTCTGCCTTGTCGGTGTCCCGGAAAGAGCACAGCTTTGCAATCACAAAGTCCTCCAGACTGGGTGTGTAGAACTGAACCTTTGTGCCATCGAAGGGTAGTGGCTGCAGCCGGTCTTGGAAGTTATACGGGAAATTGTCGATCATCAGGTCTGCGTCTTCGTCCAGACGTTCCAGACGCTTGCGGAGGTCATCTAAGATCATCTTTCCCATAAAATAGCCTTTCTTATTTTCAATAATAGTATTTTCTAAAATTATTTTATAGAAAACGAATCCGATTGTCAAGCACAAATCAACGACATTTCATACAATTCATACTATCATGTTGTCAGTCCACATCTCACACTGGCTAATGACCGTGCTGATTGCCGTATCATAATCTTCCGGTGGATACTTATATTTTTTCAGCAAGTGCTTCACCATCTTACGCATACTCGCACGGGCAGTTTCTTTTTTCTGCAGGTCTATTACGCTCGCATTACTGAATTTCTGCGTTTCCAGCCATCTCCATTGCAGCGTTCGATTGACACAGGTTGAGTTATCGGCAGATACAGCAAACACAACGGGCGGCTCTGGTAACAGAGCTGCCCGTTGTGTTCGTTTATGAAAAGGAGAACTTAGATCTCATACCACTTGATCTCGTTGGCATCCAGATGCAGAGCAAAGCTGCTGCCGTCTGTGGTGTAAACGGTGGTGTCCTGCGGCTCGTACGTATTGTTCACCACACAATACTTGCCGTTCTTGACGTAGGCGTGAACTTCTACATTATAATTGGAGCTGAACCATGTATGCAGTTCCTCCTCGCTGTGGGCACTCCACAGGATAGCGCGGTAAAGGGTGCGGCTGTTGGCAAAACTGTAAGGCACACCGCTGATGTACACGGCACGACCCTTGCCGAAGTCGTGTGCCGCCATCTGCACTTCTTTGTTTCGCTGCACCAGCACTTCGGTGCCTTCCAGCGCATAAATATTCCTCTTGCCCTCGCCAAAGTCCACGGGTTGGTCGGCGTCCTGCAGGATAAAGTGGTCGGGGTGCTCCTCCCAATTGTATTTGTCGTAGTTCAGGGTGAAGCCGTTTTCCTCCTCCACGCCCAACACAGTGGCAAGCTGGAAAATGTGCCCCTGATACGGGTGACCGGAGGGCTCGCCCACGCCGATAAAGCCGCCGCCGTTCCAGACGAACTTGCGGATAGCGGAGGAGATCTCCGGGTCTTCCCACCAGATACCGCCGGTGTGTGCGGTGTCGGCATCGCCGACATTGATAATGACCTCCAACGAATCCAGCAGATGCGGGTCGTTCTTGATATCCTCAAAGCTGATAAACTTCACGTCAAAGGGCGCACCGGACAGCATCTCAATGACACCGGCATAGCTGTAGTTCTGCTTGTAATAGAGGGCGTGATGCACCATGTGACAGCCCCAAGCCCGCATTTTACCCCAACAGTTCAGCACGGCCACTCGCTTGACACAGTAGGGTGTGGTGCCCTTGATGTTCTCGTACAGTTCGCGGAACTCGTTGCAGACGCTCTCCACGTAGTCCACGAACTCCGGGAACTGCAAGGCCAGTTTCAGATAGCCGCCATAGCCGATGCGGTCGATGGGCTTGCGCAGGATAGCGCGGCGGGCTGTAACCCAGTTCTCCTTGGCTTCCCGCACCGGGTCGCCACCCTCGTGGAAGGTGTCGGGGAAGAAGTAGGGCAGGAAACGGCCCTCGGTGTACTTCACGCCCTCAATGTCAGAGATCAGGCGCAGGGTGGAGCCGTTGCCCACGCTGCCCACTACGGCATCCAGTCCGATGGTTTTGAACTCCGGCATGAAAGGTTCGGTGCCGATCCAGTGATCGCCGAGGAACATCATGGCTTCGCACCCGCACGCGTGGGTGATATCCACCATCTCCTTGGCAAGCTTTGCCACCTCGCGGCGCTGGAAGGCCTGAAAATCCCGAAATTCCTTGCTGGGCACCCGATACTGGTTGTTGTAGTAGCCCTGATCGATGATGTACTCCGGGCGGAACTTGTAGCCCACTTCCTGCTCAAACTGGTTGAGGATATAAGGGCTGACCGAAGCAGAGTATCCATACCAGTCCACGAACTTCTCCCGCTTCAGCTCGTCGAAGATCAGGGTGAACTGGTGGAAGAAGGTGGTGTAGCGGATGACGTTAACATAGGGGTGCTCTGCAATGAACTTGCGCAGACGCTCCATGGAATACTTGTGGGTCTTGGGCTGACGCACGTCAAAGGTGATCTGGTGCTCAAAATTCGTCCAGCCGTTGGTGGTAGCGTTGTACATATGCACCGGGTCCCAGATGAGGTAAGCCAGAAAACTGACGGTATACTCATGGAACGGTACGGCCTGTACGGTCACACTGCCGTCGGCGTAGCTCCACTGCTCCGGCGGCACGGGCTGACCGGTGGTTCGATCCATGACCTCCCACCAGCGGGTGATGTCGTCGTTGGTGTTCACCTGCATCAGCTCCGGGCTGATGCCCTTCATCAGCGGGATGGTCACGGTGTCGCCGGGGGCGGTGTAAAAGCCGGTCATGATGTAGCACTGCTGTACCTCGTCCGGGTTTGCCTTTGCCCATGCGTTGTCCTTGCGGGTGGTATAGTAGGTGGAGTAGATCTTGGCGTCCGCATCCTTGAGCTGCTGCGGAAAGTCGGTGCCGTCGCAGTCGCGGATGGCATCGGCACCCCACTTTTTTAAGATCTCCAGCGTTTCGGGCACAACGTCCAAGTCTGTGGGAATGGTCACGCGCCCGGTCTTTCTTATTTCATCCATGGGAAACTCTCCTTTTGCCTCTCTTTGAATCGTAGGGGATCAATCGTAGGCGGCGTTATACAGCGCCAGCACAGCCAGCAGCAGCGCTACGCCCACCAGCATGATGCCAAGCCCTGCCAGCTGTCCGGTCATTTTCCAGCCGGACACCACCAGCACCAGTGCCAGCACGAACAGCACCAGCATCAGGACCATGCGCAGGGCGGGATGGTTTTTCCAGTATGCTTTCATCGTTTGTCACCTTAACCTTTCAGGCCGCCCACGGTCATGCCCTGCGTCAGCTGCCGCTGCACGCAGATGTACAAAATCAGGGTGGGCAGCATTACCAGCACAAGACCTGCATACATCGTGCCGTACTGGGCGGCGCTCTGCTGCGCCTGCATCAGGTTCAAAAGACCGACCGGCAGGGTGCGGGGTGCCTTGGTGGAGCTCATCAGGGTCATGGAGATGATATACTCGTTCCAGAAGGACAGGAAGTTGAACAGGATAATGGTGATGATGGAGGGCTTTGCCATGGGGAAGATGATGCGGGTCATGGTGGAAAAATAGCTTGCACCGTCGATATAGGCGGCCTCCTCAAAATCGTGGGGCAGGGTGGCAAAGTAGCCCGACAGCAGGTAGATGGTAAAGGGCAGCGCGGTGGCGGCGTATACCACCGCCAGCACCACCAGATTGTTCAGCAGAAAGCCGCTACCAAAATGGCTTTTCAGCCACACATCGCCGTCCCGCAGCATCAGGAAGATGGGCACCACGATGTAGTTCACGTTGATGAACAAGCCCGCCATGAACAGGGTGTTCAGCACCTTGCACCCCTTGAAGTGAAAGCGGGACAGGCAGTAGGCGGCGGGCAGGGCAACGACCAGCAGCAGCGCCAGCGCCAGCGCGGTGACGATGACCGAGTTGAGCATATATTCGCCCATTTTCGCGCCGTTCCATGCGTTGACAAAGTTCTGCCAGTAGAACCCGGCGGGCAGTGCCCACGGGTTGCCGTAGAACTCTGCATTCTGCTTGATGGAGGCCATGAACACCCATGCCACCGGCACGATGATGGTAACGGCCAGCAGAACCAGCACAAAATAGATGAAAAACTTGTACAGACCTTCCGCAGAGCGGGAAGATTTTTCGGTGGTATTCTGCATCTTCTTCCCTCCTTAAAATTCCAGCGTATCGCGGTTGGTGACCTTGTTGACACAGGCGGACAGGGCAAACGAGAACAGGAAGATTACCACGCCGATGGCCATGCTGTAACCGTAAAGACCGGCGTCCTTCTGGCTGTACATATAGCTTAGCGCCACATCCGATGCGCCGTTGGGGCCGCCGCTTGTCATGGCCTTGACGAAGAGGAAGGCCATGTTGATGGTGGAGATGATGAAGAAGGTCAAAGTGGTGCGGATATTCGTCCAGATGAGGGGGATGGTGATCTGGAAGAACTGGGTCAGCCGCCCGGCACCGTCCAGATTGGCGCTCTCGTACAGGCTGATGGGCACGGCAGACATGGAGGCCATATACATGACCATGTAGTAGCCGATGGCCTGCCACACCATGGCAATGATGATGGAGGGAATGACCAGCTTTTCACCCTTCCACAAAATGGGGTCGCTCATGTTGCGGAACAGACCGATGATGCTGTTCAGCATGCCGTTTTCCGGCTTATAGATGGCAGAGAAGATGCCGGAGATGACGACCACCGACAGGATGTTGGGGATATAGAAGATGATGCGGAAAAAGTTCTGTCCTTTGATCTTCTCCCGGGTGAGGATGGCGGCAAATACCAGTGCAAAGGCGAAGGTGATCAGGGTGACCGTTACCACCAGCAGGATCATATTCTGCATGGAGCGGATGAACTGGGCGTCCCGCAGCAGATGCTGGAAGTTTTTAAGCCCCACAAAGGTCTCGTTGGGAGAATAGGCACCCCGCTCATACAAACTCATGCGGAACACGTTGAGGGTGGGCAGGATCATAAAGAGGAAAAACAGGATGGTAGCCGGTGCCACACAGAGGAATACGAACCGTTTGCGGCTTTTATCCGTTCTCATAGGGGATTGACCGCTCCTTTCTTGATGGTACTGTACAGCCCAAAAAAGCGGAGGCGGTAAAAACCGCCCCCGCTGGGCAGGGCTTAATTACTCGATGATGTTGGCGCGCATCTGGTCGCTGGCGGACTTGATGCCGTCGATCCACTGCTGCTCGGTCATGCTGCCGGACACCAGAGAGTTAACAGGGTCGAAGAACACGGTGCGCACTTCCACGCCGGGGATGGCACTGAAGGCTGCAAAGTTGCCCATGGCGGCCTTTGCGCCGTTGTCGTAGATGGAGTAGAACATCTTGTTGTCGCCTTCCAGACTGTCGGCGATGCCCAGCACAGGCTGGATAGCGCCGCTCTCGGCAAACAGCTTGCAGGCTTCATCGCTGTACAGGTAAGCCACGAACTGCTTGGCGGCATCCTGATGCTCGGCACCGGCGGGGATCCATGCCTGCTCGAACCAGGTGTAGCTGTAACCATCGCCGCCGGCCTTGACAGCAGGCAGGGCGGTCATGCCCCACTCAAAGCCGTCTGCACGGGGAGCCTCGGCCATCTCGCCCACGATCCAGGTGCCGTTGGGCATGAACAAAGCCTTGTTGTCCAGCACCAGCTGCTGGTTCTGGGTAAAGTCCTGATCGTTGGCCTGTGCGGGGGTGATGGGGTTGGTGTAGGAAGCCAGCTTTGCCACGATATCAAAGCAGGTCTTTGCCTCGGGGGTGTCCCAGATGCCCTCGGTGTAGTGGGTGGCCTTGTTGAAGAACTCCGGGCCGCCGGCAGCGTACATCAGCGCATAGAAGAAGGCGTCGAAGTAGCCGGTGGTGGGGTAGGTGAACAGGTAGGTGCCCTCAGCGGCAGCCTTGTCGCCCAGTGCCCACATCTCGTCCCAGGTCTTGGGCACGTCCCAGCCCTTTTCCTTCAGGAAACCGGCGTTGTAGAACAGGCCGCAGGGGCTGTAGAACATGGGAGCCAGATAGGTTTTGCCGTCGCCGTAGGGGTTGGTCAGGGAGGTGTCGGTAAAGCCGCCGGCGATCTTCTCGCTCACCTTCTTGCTCTCGCCGGGCACGGTCATGCTCAGCACATCGGTGATGTCGGCGATCAGGTTGCCCTTGATGAACTGCTCGGTCAGGGCAGCTTCACGGCCGGTGGCCAGATGGACCACGTCGGGGTAGTCGCCGCCCTGCATGGAGGGGCCGATGACGTCCTCCAGCTTTTTGTCGGTGGTCAGGTCCACCTTGATGCCGGTCTGTGCGGTAAAGGCCTCGGCGACCTTCTTCCACATATCAGCGCCGTAGCCGGTCTCGATGGCGGCTACCTTGATGGTGACGTCCGCAGCCACTGCGGAAGAAGTAGCGGCAGAAGATGCCGTGCTGGACGCGGTGGAGCTGGAAGAGCCGCCGCAGGCAGCCAGACCCAGTGCAGCGGCGCCAACGCCGGCCGCCTTCAGGAAATTACGACGAGAAATACGATTCATACTGTGTTGCCTCCATCATTTTGTTCCGTTCAAACACAGCCGGGCAAACAGGCTTTGCCCGAAGGACTGTGTGTTTTTCTGCCTCCAATATAAATTCTTTCGCTTCCTTGCTCAAGAGGTTTGTTGTTTCATTTTTTATAGATGTTGCTTTCTAAAAAATTCTTCCAGCAAAAGTGCTAAAAATCTTTTAAAAGTTTCAGCATAATCCCCAGCCTGTAACTATTTTGACATATTTCGAAGGGACTTGAGAAACAAAAATATAAAAATTAGCCTAAAATCAGGGCTTGCTTTTTTTGTATGTTCCCTCTATAATGAGGGTAAAGTGCACGAAACAACGCACCATTTTTTGATAATGTTTTTAGAATATTGCGTTTATTTTTAGAAAATTTGCGTTTCCCGAAGGAGCCGATCATCTATGAGTACCCAGCGCTTTGATATCCGCCACGCGCCCGCTCCGCGGGAATCCTTCCGGCTACTGTACATCAGCAAAAGCAAATTTGGCGGCGATTGGAACAGTACCACCCACACCCACTCCTGCACGGAGCTGTTCTACTGCCTCAGCGGCGAGGGACAGTTCTACCTTGCCGGGCAGCTGTTCCCGGTAAAGCCGGACGATATGGTCATTGTGAACCCGCAGGTGGAGCATACCGAGCTTAGCCTGAACGCCTCGCCCTTGGAGTATATCGTGCTGGGCGTTGCCAGCATGGAGTTTTTGTTCAGCAAGGCGGATACGAACTACGCCATCTTCAATTGCCGGGAGAACCGGGAGCGGATGGTCACGTTGCTGCACATGCTGCTGGCCGAGGCCGACCGCAGCTTAGACGGCTGCGAGACCGTTTGTCAGGACCTGCTGGAGGTACTGCTGATCTGGCTAGTGCGCTGCACCACCATTTCGCTGCAGCTGGAGGAGGCTGCCCCGACCGAGAACCGGGAGTGCGCCGAGATCAAGCGGTATCTGGACACCAACTACCGCGAGGATATCTCGCTGGACCTGCTGGCAGAGCTTGCCCACCTGAACAAATACTATCTGGCCCACACCTTCCAGCGGGAGTACGGCATTTCCCCCATTACTTACCTGAACCGCCGCCGCATTGAGGAGAGCAAGCATATGCTAGGCAACACCAGCTACAGTCTGGCGCAGATCAGCGAGCTGATGGGCTTTTCCTCCCCCAGCTATTTCTCCCAGTGCTTCCGCAAGGCGGAGGGCATGACCCCCAACGAATACCGCCGTCAGACGCGGCAGGGAAAACGCCCCGCCCCGACAAAACGGCATGAAGTATAACGAAAACGAGGAATTTATGATGAAATCCGTTACCCTTTCTTTGCTCCAGTCTGCTGCAAATGCCTTTGATTTTGGCGGACCTGTGCTCTGCGATGCTCACCACTATGGTGAGGGGCATATCAACGACACCTTTGTGGTCTGGCGGGAAGATCATTCCAAACGCTTTATTTTGCAGCGCATCAACACAGATACCTTTACTAACCCGGTGGGCCTGATGGAGAATGTCTGCGGCGTGACCCGGCATCTGCGGGCGAAAATTCTTGCCGAGGGCGGCGACCCAGCACGGGAAACGCTGAATGTCATCCCAACTTTGTCGGGGTCGACTTGCTATCTGGATGCAGACGGCGGCGCATGGCGTGCCTACGACTTTGTAGAAGATACCATCTGTTTGCAGCAGGTCGGCAGCGAAGCCGATTTCTGCACCGTGGCCGAGACGCTGGGCAAGTTCCAGAACCAGCTGGCGGATTACCCGGCCTCCACCCTCCACGAGACAATTGCCCGTTTCCACGACACGCCCAACCGCTATGCCAATTTTGAAAAAGCCCTCGCCGCCGATGCACTGGGCCGCGCAAAGAACATTGCGCCGGAAATCGAATTTATCCATGCGCGGGAGAAAGACTGCCATGTCCTGCTGGATCAGCTGGCAGCTGGCGAAATTCCTCTGCGCGTCACCCACAATGACACCAAGATCAACAATGTCCTAATCGACGCCGCCACCGGAAAAGGCATCTGCGTCATTGACCTCGACACCGTGATGCCGGGGCTTTCGGCCTACGACTTCGGCGATTCCATCCGCACCGGTGCCAACGACTGCGCCGAGGACGAACCTGACCAGAGCAAAGTCCATTTTGACCTGCATCTGTACGAAGTGTTCGCCAAAGGGTATCTCTCCACTGCCGGGGCATCCATGCGCAGGGCAGAAAAAAAGAGCCTTGCATGGGGTGCAAGGCTCATGACGCTGGAATGCGGCATCCGTTTTCTGACTGACTATCTGGAGGGCGACCATTATTTCCATATTGCTCGCCCGGATCACAACCTCGACCGCGCCCGCACCCAGTTCACACTGGTGCGGCAGATGGAAGAGGTTTTCGATCAGATGCTGGAAATCGTCTGCCCGGACAATCGCTGATTTCGCAATCTCCTCCATTCGGATACAGCAAGAAGCATGGACGCTCTCCTTTTCGGGGGCGTCCATGCTTCTTTTTACAGCTTATCCCTACACACCCATCAAATCGTCCTTTGAGGACGCTGGGAGCGTCGAGGACATGATGCGCTGCAGCAAATCATGAAAGCCCTTTTCAGCCCTGACCAATCACAATCCCCCAATGGCTATCATTGTAGCTGTAAATAGAAAAAACAGCTCAAGCGGCCTCCTATAAGTCCTACTATCACCGCTTTGCCGCAATAATTTTTTTCAAATTATCTTGACGCACCGCTCAATGCGTGATATTCTCTGTCACAAATCCCGCTGCTTTTGTGGATTGGCTTGAAGCCATCCACAAGATGTGGTCGTGTTCATTTTGAACACTGCCTCACCGTGGATTATCCCTGAAAGATCAACCGCCCCGCAACACACCCGATTCATTTTGCCGCCGATTCACCCGACAAAATCATCGCTGCGTTGCATGGGCGGTATTTTTTTACAAATAGAACCTTATGTGGTTGTACAGTTCTCTGAAATTCGCTTTCGGTTGTTTACAGCACAACCTCAAAGCGTTATTCTTGTGCTTGAAAGAAGCAGGACACAGTGTCCGCGCTGTGCCCGGCTTTCTTCATACCGAACCTTGAATCCTTCATAAGCCGTCTGAACGTGATACCGTGCCATGACCTCACACTTTCTGTGGGCGAGCCGGACAACGCCGCTGCACAAACAGGGGCAGGAACTTCGTTCGGAGCAAACGGTGATCAACATACACGAGCAGCGGAACTCTCTACTTATTTTTGCGCCTTAACAATTCGGAAACATTTGTTGATGAAGCGTTTTGAGCGCAGCGGTAGAGGGCAAGAACCGTCCCGTGGCCACAAATTTTCAATTCTTGAAAATTTCCTGTCCATCCGGGACTTCACTTCTCAAACTCTTGCGAGTTTTC
>NZ_FMFG01000050.1:0-14402 GCF_900066275.1 uncultured Faecalibacterium sp.
TATTACTATGTTTTGGAAATCGGCACAACCATATAACCGTCTTTGATGAAACTATTTTTGTTTCATCGATGACATTGTACCAGCAAGCAGTGTCTTCGTATATACAAAGACCATTTTTGCGTTGCAAAATGCTTGTTGGGAAATCCCAAACCCTTGAACTACATCCGATGGATGCAGGCTACGCGTTTTTTGCAAAACGCTCTTTCAGCACACCACAGGAATGCGCAGCCATCACGGAATTGTGATGATTACAGGGATTGGGATTGCATCCCAACAAGCGAATGAACACAGCAGAATTTTAATTCTGCGTGCGAATTTAGCCTTTGTGCGCACAAAGGCTCTGCTTGCCACGGTTATGGTTCTGCGAATGCGATTGAGAAACTTTTCATTCGCATTGCAAACCGGGTGGCACTTTTGTATAATTGGTTCAATGAACACACGCATAAAATCGGAGGGGCTGTCCGATTAAAAAATTCTAAAAACGCCCTATTGTAGGCCACTGGGAGGAATAGCATGAACAAGCAGCAACTCGCATCGAAAATCTGGGAATCTGCCAACAAGATGCGCTCTAAAATCGAAGCCAACGAGTACAAGGATTACATTCTGGGCTTCATGTTTTATAAATTTCTGTCGGACAAGGAAGTTAAATGGCTGAAAGAGAACGACTGGACAGACGAATATCTGCCGGATTTGACCGAAGACGATGCCGAAACGCTGGATACCGTTCGGAAGAATGTCGGCTATTTTATCGCCTATGAAAATCTGTTTTCTACATGGATCAGCAAAGGCAGCGACTTCAAGGCTGACGACGTAACGGTGGCATTGCAGGCATTCAGTCGACTGATCGACCCGCACCACAAAAAGGTGTTTGACGGCGTCTTTGCTACGCTGCAAACCGGCCTGTCCAAACTGGGTGAAAGCTCCGGTGCGCGGACAAAGGCCATTCGCGACCTGATCTATCTCATCAAAGACATTCCCATGGACGGCAAGCAGGATTATGATGTTCTCGGCTTTATCTACGAATATCTGATCAGCAACTTTGCAGCAAACGCAGGCAAGAAGGCCGGCGAGTTCTACACGCCGCACGAAGTTTCGCTGCTCATGTCTGAAATCGTGGCGTACCACCTGAAAGACCGGGAAGAGATCAAAATTTACGACCCCACCAGCGGTTCCGGCTCGCTGCTGATCAACATTGGTCAGTGTGCTGCACGGTATATGGGCAATGGCAACAACATCAAATACTACGCACAGGAGTTGAAGGAAAACACCTACAACCTGACCCGCATGAACCTTGTCATGCGCGGCATTCTGCCCGACAACATTGTAACGCGCAACGGCGATACGCTGGAGGAAGATTGGCCGTACTTTGAAGAAAACGATCCGGTCAACACCTACGACCCGCTGTTTGTGGATGCGGTGGTATCAAATCCCCCATATTCGCAGGCGTGGAATCCGAACGACAAAGAGAACAACCCGCGCTTTTCGGATTACGGCCTTGCCCCCAAAGGCAAGGCAGACTACGCCTTTTTGCTGCACGACCTGTACCACATCCGTAATGATGGTATTGTGACCATCGTTCTGCCTCACGGCGTTCTGTTCCGTGGCGGTGAAGAAGGTACGATTCGCAAAAATCTGATTGACCACAACAACATTGATGCAATCATCGGTCTGCCCGCCAATATTTTCTTCGGCACAGGCATTCCCACCATCATCATGGTGCTGCGGAAAAATAAGAAGGATTCGGACGTTCTGATTATTGATGCGTCTAAGGGCTTTGAGAAGGACGGCAAAAACAACAAGCTGCGTGCCTGTGACATCAAACGCATTGTGGATGCTTACAAGGAACGCCCGGATAAAATCGAAAAATTCGCACGCAGAGTATCCCGTGCGGAGATCGTTCAGAACGATTACAACCTGAACATTCCCCGCTATGTGGACTCTTCCGAAAAGGCTGAGAGCTGGGACATTTACGCTTCTATGTTTGGCGGTATTCCCGAGGCCGAACTGCAAGATCTGTCTGCCTACTGGACAGCATTCCCGCACCTGAAAGCGACTCTGTTCAGCCCGGACAACGAAGCCTATTGCCGTCTGAATGTGGCCAATTTGAAGAACGCTGTTCTGTCCCACCCGGATGTGGTGGCGTTCAAGACCGCTTTCCAGAATGCTTTCGGTGACTTTGATGCCTATTTGAAGTCCGCACTCATCGACGGCATGACGCAGCTGAATGCTGCCGGCGAGGAAGAACGCCTGAGCCGGGAGATCTTTGCACAGCTGGCAGGAATTCCACTGGTTGACCGCTATGCAGCATACCAGCTTTTGGACGACGACTGGAAGAAAATTGCCATCGACCTTGAAATCATCCAGACCGAGGGTTTTGCTGCAACCAAGCAGGTAGACCCAAACATGGTGCTGAAAAAGGATGCCGAGGTGCAGGACGGCTGGGTGGGCCATGTGCTGCCCTTTGAGCTGGTGCAGAGCGTTAAAATGCATGAGGAAGTGGCAGCACTGCGGGCAAAAGAAACTCGCCTTGCCGAAATTGCAGGCGAGTATGAAAGCTATCTGGACGAACTGAGCGAGGAGGACAAGGAACAGGATTTTGTCAACGATGGTGCCTTTGTTGCCGCTGAGGTCAAAAAGGCCATCAAGGCGCGGGAGGTAGAGCCGGCTACCTTGAGCATCCTGAAAGATGTGGACGCGCTGTTTGCCGAGGAAAAGACCCTGAAAAAGCAGATCAAGGACGACAGTGCCGCCCTCCACCAGCGCACCAAAGGCGTGATTGAACGCCTGACCGATGAAGAAGTGCGTGACCTGCTGCACCGCAAGTGGATCTTGCCCCTGATGGAAAATCTGAACAGCCTGCCGGATGCCGTTCTGGACGATTTTGTGAAGCAGTTGGATGCCGTCTGCAAGAAATACGAAACCACCTTTGAGGACGTAGAGAGCCAGATTGCCGATACCGAGCACGAATTGCTGGGGCTGCTGGACGATCTGCAGGGAAATGAATTTGACATGAAGGGCATTGCAGAACTCAAAAAGTTGCTGGGAGGTGAATGATTATGCAGGATAACGAGAAGAAACCTGCCCTCCGGTTCAAGGGTTTCACTGACCCTTGGGAACAGCGTAAGCTGGGTGAAATGGTTGATGTTTGTAGCGGAATGGACTATAAGCATCTGTCTGAAGGTGACATTCCTGTTTATGGTACCGGTGGATATATGCTGAGTGTAAACAAGGCTTTGTCCTATGACCGTAACGCAGTTGGCATTGGAAGAAAGGGCACGATTGATAAACCATATATTTTGAAAGCCCCATTTTGGACGGTAGATACGTTGTTTTATGCGATTCCAAAAGATAGCAAAAACATAGATTTTACCTTTGATGTGTTTCAAAAAGTTGACTGGAAGAAAAAAGATGAATCTACGGGTGTTCCAAGCTTGTCCAAGATCGCAATCAATGAAACATCCATAAGCACTCCATCAAAACTAGAACAAGAACGCATCGGCAGTTTTTTCCGCAATCTCGATACCCTTATCACCCTTCATCAGCGTAAGTATGAGAAGTTAGTGAATATCAAAAAGTCCATGCTGGACAAGATGTTCCCCCAAAATGGGGCATCTGTACCGGAAATTCGCTTCAAGGGTTTTACTGACCCTTGGGAACAGCGTAAGCTGGAAGAATATCTCGAAGTTTCAGGTCAAAAGAACTTTGAAGGAATATATACCAAAGAAGATGTCTTGTCCGTTTCGGGCGATTTTGGAATTGTGAATCAGATTGAATTTCAGGGACGTTCATTTGCAGGAGCATCCGTTGCCAATTATGGTGTGGTTGAAACCGGCGATATTGTTTACACTAAATCACCCCTGAAATCTAATCCTTATGGCATCATTAAAGCTAATAAAGGAAAAAATGGCATCGTGTCAACGTTATATGCCGTTTACAAGCCAAAACAAAGTGCCAATCCAGAATTTGTCCAGATTTATTTTGAGCAGGATGCCAGAATGAATAATTATATGCACCCACTCGTCAACAAAGGTGCAAAAAACGACATGAAGGTATCCGCAGAAAATGCGCTCAAGGGACAAATCGTTTTTCCTGACATCAAGGAGCAAAGAACAATCTCTGAGTTTTTTCGCAATCTTGACACCCTTATCACCCTTCATCAACGTAAGTTGGAAAAGCTGCAAAACATCAAGAAATCTTGTCTTGAAAAGATGTTTGTATAAAAATAAGTGGTGCAATTTGCCCATAATCAGAAGATGGACGTATCGGCGTTTGTTGTTTGGCTAAGGAGCAACGCAATTTCTCTTGCCCGTTCAGAATATGCAAAACAGGCTGATGAATAAAAATCAAGGCAATGTCAAACGCTTGGAACTGCTGTGTTTTAAAGCTATCGGGAGTCAAAAATCAAAATTTGAGCCGAATACGCAAAACCGAAAGTGAAATTTTCAGCGAACATTCGGTAGGCGGTGGAAAATAGCTGATGAAAGTGTGCATTTGCTCCTACTTGGGAACAGCGAAAGTTCTCAGAATTGGTACAAATAGAACGAGGAGGCTCACCAAGACCGATTGACGATTTCATAACGGATGCCCCAAATGGGTTGAACTGGGTTAAGATTGGTGATGCTCCAACACAAGGAAATTACATAACCAAAACCGCTGAGAAAATCCGACCTGAAGGACTGTCTAAAACGAGAGAAGTTCATCCGGGTGACTTAATTCTTTCCAACTCTATGAGCTTCGGAAAGCCCTATATAATGGGCATTGATGGCTGTATTCACGACGGTTGGTTGCTCATAAGAAATACCTATGGAGTCTTTGACTTAACTTTCCTTTGCCATCTACTTGGTACACCACAAATGCTTAGCCAGTATAGGTCACTTGCTGCTGGCAGCACAGTAAATAATCTTAATAAAGAACTTGTGGGAAACACAGTTGTAACTATTCCAAGTATAACCGAGCAGCGAGTTTTGGGCGATTACTTGGAGCAGCTTGACAACCTTATCACCCTTCATCAGCGTAAGCTGGAAAAGCTTGTACAAATTAGAAAAGCCTTCGCAGAGAGGTGTTTTTTGCAAAGTCGAAAGGAGCTCGTTATGGCGTTTACAAAAGAAGCCGATTTTGAAGAGGCGGTGGTAAAGCTCCTGATAGAACGTGGCTGGAAAGATGGTGTGCTGAAGAACTACACCGAACAGGAGCTGATACAGAACTGGGCGAACATCCTTTTTGAAAACAACCGTGGCATTGACCGACTGAACGATTATCCGCTGACGGATGGCGAGATGCAGCAGATCATGGAACAGGTCATGAACGCGAAAACGCCGATGAAGCTGAATAAATTTATCAACGGCAAAAGTGTGCTTATCAAGCGTGACAATCCTGACGATAAGCTGAATTTCGGCAAAGAAGTGTCCCTGAAAATCTATGATCGTCTGGAAATTGCAGCCGGACTTAGCCGCTACCAGATCGCAGAGCAGCCAAAGTTTCCCACCAAGTCCAAAATTTTGAATGACCGCCGCGGCGATTTGATGCTGCTCATCAATGGTATGCCGGTCATTCACATGGAACTGAAAAAGAGCGGTGTTTCCATCAAACGGGCTTGCAACCAGATTGAAAAATACGCGGCAGAGGGCATTTTTACGGGACTGTTCTCGCTGGTGCAGATTTTTGTGGCCATGAACCCGGAAGAAACGGTCTACTTTGCCAATCCCGGCCCGGAAGGACAATTCAACAAAAGCTACTATTTCCATTGGGCGGACTTCTACAACGAGCCGATGAACGACTGGAAAGACGTTACAACGGCACTTTTGTCCATTCCGATGGCGCATATGTTGGTGGGCTTTTATACTGTGGCCGATGGTTCCGATGGCATTTTGAAGGTGATGCGCAGTTATCAGTACTACGCTGCCAGCAAGATTTCGGATGCTGTTTCCAAGGCAAAATGGGAGAATGACCAGCAGCGCGGCGGCTACGTCTGGCACACCACAGGCTCCGGCAAGACCATGACTTCTTTCAAGTCCGCTCAACTGATTGCATCTTCCAAGGATGCGGACAAAGTGATCTTTTTGATGGACCGAATCGAGTTGGGTACCCAGAGCCTGAAAGAATACCGCAACTTTGCAGAGGAAAACGAGGAGGTTCAGGCTACCGAGAACACGGATGTTCTTGTGGACAAGCTGAAAAGCACTTCACCGTCCGATACGCTCATCGTGACTTCCATCCAGAAGATGAGCAACATCAAGGATGACGCACAAAATAAGTTGAACCCCAACGACATTGCGCTGATCAACGCAAAGCGGTTGGTTTTTATCGTGGACGAGTGCCACCGCTCCACCTTTGGCGACATGATGCAGACCATCAAGCATACATTCCCGAAAGCACTGTTCTTTGGTTTTACCGGTACGCCGATCCAAGGCGAAAACCAGAAGAAAATGAGCACCACCGCCACCGTTTTCGGCAACGAACTGCATCGGTACAGCATTGCAGACGGCATCCGGGATCACAACGTGCTGGGCTTTGACCCTTACAAGGTGCTGACCTTCAAGGACAGCGACTTGCGGAAAGCGGTCGCACTGGAAAAAGCAAAGGCATATTCTGTGGACGAAGCTCTGGCCGACCCACAGAAGAGCAAGGTGTTTTATAAGTATCTGAATCTGCCGATGGCAGGCGGAAAAGATGCGCTCGGTGAGGAGATAAAGGGCATCGAGGATTATATTCCCAACACCCAGTATGAGGGCGAAGAACACCAGAAAGCCGTGGTGGAGGACATTTGCGAGAACTGGCAGACCCAGAGCCGCAACAGCAAATTTCATGCCATTTTTGCAACCTCCAGCATCCCGGAAGCCATCCAATATTACAAGCGGTTCAGAGAAGCCGCACCATGGCTGAAAGTCACCGCACTATTTGACCCCAACATTGACAACAACGGCAAAGGTATCACCAAAGAAGAAGGGCTAAAAGAGATCGTAGAAGACTATAACGCCCGCTATGGACAGGACTTCAGCATTCCAACCTTTGCCAAGATGAAAAAGGACATTGCGGCACGGCTGGCGCACAAATCACCCTACCAGCGCATCGAGCGTACCCCGGAAAAGCAGCTTGATCTGCTGATCGTGGTGGATCAGATGCTGACAGGCTTTGACTCCAAGTGGATCAACACCCTGTATCTGGATAAAATGCTGCAATACGAAAATCTGATTCAGGCGTTCTCCCGAACCAACCGACTGTTTGGCGATGACAAACAGTTTGGCACCATCAAGTATTACCGCCGTCCGCACACGATGGAGAAAAACATCGCAGATGCGGTAAAAGAGTATTCGGGCGATAAACCGTTCGGTCTGTTTGTGGACAAACTGGACAAGAACGTGGAAAAACTGAATGCTCTCTATGCGGAGATCAAAGATCTGTTTGTGTCGGCGGGCATTGAAGAGTTTTCGCAGATCCCTGCGGATATGGCAGAGCGCAAAAAGTTTGCCGACCTGTTCCAGTCCTTCAACGAAAATCTGGAAGCAGCCAAGGTGCAGGGCTTCGAGTGGGATAAGCCCATTGTGATCGTCAACGAGGATACAGATGAGAAAACAGAACTTCATGCAGACTTTGACGAGAGAGCGTTCAAAGTTTTGGCACTCCGCTATAAAGAGCTGTTCACGCCGAATCCAGATGGCGGTGAAAATGACCCGGACGATGACGTTCCCTATGCGGTGAACAGCTATCTGACCACCATTGATACTGCTGACATCGACACGGACTATATGAACTCCCGCTTTGAAAAGTACCTGAAAATTTTCTATCAGGAGGGTGCAGAAGCGGAAGCCATCCATCAGGCCGAAACGGAGCTGCACAAGACCTTTGCCACCCTCTCGCAGGAAGAGCAGAAGTACGCTAATATTTTCCTGCACGACATTCAAAGCGGCGCAGTGGTTCCACAGCCGGGAAAGACCTTGCGGGAGTATATTGCCGAGTACATCGCCCAAAAGCAGAACGACCAGATTCACAAAGTAGCTGAAGTTTTCGGCTTGGACGAAAAGAAGCTGCGGGCATTCATGCGTGCAAACATTACCGAAGCCAACATTAACGAATTTGGCCGTTTTGATGACCTGAAAGCTACCGTAGATAAGGCAAAAGCAAAGGCATATTTTGAAGCAATCGAGGGCACAAAGCTTATTCCGCCCAAGGTGCCTGTCAAGTATGATAAACTCTTGCGCGAGTTCATCGTAAGTGGCGGATTTGATTTGAAAATGCCAAAAGAATCATAAAATGGGTGCAAAATCACCCTGCTGACCAAGAGCCGAGGCGTGTCCTCGGCTCTTTTTTCGCGCCAAAATCCCAAAACACACCTACTTGGGAACAGCGTAAGCTGGGTGAAATTGCAAAAGAGGTAGTCAGAAATGACCCTGCATCTGATGCACCAATTATGATGATAACGGCGGGCAACGGATTTATAGAGCAGTCTGATAGGTATGCCTTTAATAATGCCGGCGAGAGCCTAAAGAAGTATATTCTTTTGGAACGTGGCGAGCTGGCATATAACCACGGAGCATCCAAGTTGCGTCCGTATGGTTCCTGCTTTGCATTGACAACAGTTGAAAAAGCGCGTATTCCCTTTGTTTATCATTGCTTCTCAGTAGAGAAAAGCAATCCGGAATTTTTATCTATTGAGCTGAACGGTGCAAATGTTGAAAATCAATTGCGAAAAATAGTATCTTCTGGTGCTCGAATGGACGGACTTCTTAATATTGCTTACAGCGAGTATACAGAAGTGACCGTTCAGTTCCCCAAAAAAGAAGAGCAAGACTGGATCGCAAAATTTTTTAAGCATCTCGACACCCTTATCACCCTTCATCAGCGTGAGCATATAAAACCGATTTTGGAGGTAAAACGTGTTAAACGAAATGAATGAAAACAACCTGTTCTGCGATTATTATGAGCAGTGGGTTGCTGTATACAAAGAGGGTGCAGTTCGCCCGGTTACATTGGATAAGTACAAAATGACCCTTTCTTGGGTAAAAAAACTCGCTCCTACTTTGAAACTCTGTGAGGTTTCCAGAGTGACCTATCAGCAGCTTTTGAACGATTATGCCGTAGGCCACGAGCGTCAGACCACGATGGACTTCCACCATCAACTGAAAGGCGCCATCATGGATGCTGTGGATGATGGACTGATCGTGAAAGACCCAACCCGAAAAGCAATCATCAAAGGCAAGCCCCCGGTGCCTAAAAAGGTGAAATACCTGAACCAGTTTGAACTGCATCTTTTGTTGAGCGACTTGAATCTACAGGGAAAACTCAACTGGGACTGGATGATTTTGCTGATTGCCAAAACCGGCATCCGCTTTTCCGAAGCATTGGCGATCACTCCTGCGGATTTTGATTTTGCCCATCAGATGCTGTCCATCAACAAAACGTGGGATTATAAAGGAAACGGCGGATTTCTGCCAACAAAAAATAAATCGTCTGTCCGTAAAATTCAAATTGACTGGCAGACGGTGATTCAGTTCGCAGCACTGGTAAAAGACATTCCTGAAGATAAGCCGATTTTCGTGTTCAAGGAACACGCCTACAATTCCACCGTCAACGATGTTCTGGAACGGCACTGCAACCGAGCTAAGATCCCGGTCATCTCGGTACATGGTCTGCGGCACACCCACGCTTCGGTGCTTTTGTTTGCAGGGGTGTCCATCGCAAGCGTGGCAAGGCGGCTGGGGCATTCCAGCATGACAACCACGCAGAAAACCTACCTGCACATCATTCAGGAACTTGAAAATCAGGACATTGATCTTGTAATGCGGTCACTCTCTGGATTAAGCTGATAAAATAATCAACCATCGCTCGCGCTGGTGAAGGATGATAAGAGAAAAGCCAAACCTCAAGCTGTACAGGATGTACGGTGAGGTTTGGCTTTTTGGTATCAGCTGCTCTTTTGATTTTCGTTCATAATTCTTCTGGCTCGTCCGCGCGTGGTATCCTCAAAGGTTTCATCTTCGCTAAATCGCAGCCAATAGGGGTCTTCCATCAGGCAGGCATTGGTACGCTTAACAATTTCCCACGCATTGTAGTCCGGCAGTCCCATCAATTTCAAAATCTCTTTGCAATCCATCCGATTTTTCGGGAAGATTCGCTTCTTTGCCCAAACGACCACATCGACCAATGGAACTTTGCGCTCGCCGCCAATGAAAAGGTTCAGAGGAAGATCATACTGTGCAACACCCTCATTTGCGCAAAGAGACTGCCCATCTTCGCTTAGGTGTGCGATTTCTTTTTCATCCATCATCAATTTCAGATAGGCCATTTTATCACCCCATGGCGGCTTTCAGGTAGTGCAGACGGTATTTCAGATATTGACGGATCGCAGCTGCTCGCTTTTCGCTCAACAATGCAAGAATAGGTGAGATGGCCTGAATGATTTCACTATACAACTCGTCCAAGTCACGCGTTGGCAGCACAGGCTCATCGATCATCTTGATTTGCTGGGCATGGTGACTGCGGAACGGTTTGGCTTTGTCGAACTGATAACGGAGCTTCGTGTCAGTCAATTCTTCATCCGTTGCCCACGCAAGCAGACTACCGCCATTGTCGTAAATAGGCGGAGCATAATTTTTTCCATCCCGGACGATTACATCAAAATTGTTTTCGTGGCGGTCTTCGTTGCCGATAAAGGCGTCAAATGCCAGCATCTGATAAAGCCACTTCTTACCATATAGTTCTATCGCATACTGGAACAATGCTTCCGGTGAGGATGCCTGACCGCCGGCAAGAAAATGGGCATCAGCCAAGTCTGCAAAATGATACAGTTGTTCATCGTCCGTTGTGAACTTGGGGCAGACGCTGACTACATCGCAGGAATAGGTTTGAATGTCGGGAAAGAGTTTGGCAGGCATCAACGTATATTCTACATGGGGCAAATTCAGCACCTGTGCAATCAGCGATGCCATCACCTCAGAATACGGCTCATACCCAGCGGTTCCGGCCTCTGTGATGGAGTTGCCCTTGACCATAACAAGCTGATCATCTACATGATACCAGCCCTTTGAGAGCATTCCACGGCTCGTCCGTGTTTCACGCTTTTCAACCAACTGGATTTTTGCAGGGACTTCAATTGGGCTCATGGTATCACGCTCCTTTGCCCCATTATACCATGTTTGGATGGATAGACAAGGTAAACTATGGTCAATAGCAAAAATCAAAATATCAAATTGTTTTTTGAAATTTGAAGTAGAAAAGTCAAATCAAATATGAAATTTCGATGGAAACATTAAATTTTTCGCTCAATAAGTGAAATGAACGCTCAAAAAAAATGAAATCCAAACCCCAAAAGTGAAATTTGATGGTTGAATACTGAAAAAGTGTTAAAAAGATTTTGATATTCTAAATTCGACTTGAACTGTTTTTTGCATATCGTCCTTGCAGATAGCCCTTGGAGATATTCTCACCTTTCCGGGGAGAAAACTCGGTCAGGGCGTAAATATCGGTCTGCATGGTCTTTTCGTTCTTCTCTGCAAACCAAATCTGATCGCGCCGCAGCAATGTCAGGTCGAGAAGTCCGGTATCGTGTGTTGTGAAGATGAGTTGTGCATGGTTTGTATTGATAGCGGCATCCTGCACCATCTCGATCAGATGTCGTGTCAAGAGTGGGTGCATACTGGATTCGATCTCGTCTACGACCAGCACAGCCCCGGATTCCAGTGCGGTGAGCCACATTCCGATGCGAGAGAAGAAACGCTGTGTTCCAACGGATTCTTGCCCCAACGGGAGCCAGAAACCCTTAGAAGTGCCATCTTCGGCATCGAGGGTGTGCAGTGCGGAAATGATAGGCTCTTCCTTGGAGCCTGTAATGCGGATGTCCTTGATACCGAGGTCTGCATACAGCATTTCATGCAGGATACGGCTCTTTTCAGAGCCGCCCTGCCGAATGGCAGATAATGTAGCATCCAGCCGCATTTCGGTTCCCATAAAGCCTGTCAGCTTTTCAAAGAACCACAGATACGCTTTTTCGGTCTGGGGGCAGTTCCACTCGTTCGAGCTGGACAGATAAAGGCGGTTTTCAGCAGTTCGTCCAGCAAGCGTGAACTGCTCTTGAATATTCTCGCGGAACTGATAGCCATTGTTTTCTCTTGAAAAAATCAAGGCTTCCCGGCCATTCGGCCAGTGATAGAGATATTCGGTCAGGACTTTGGACTTGTCAAATGAGAACCCGTAGGCATACTTGATGCCGCCATAAAAATAGATGGCTTCAAAGCTGGTCGGCTGTGTAGGCTGGTCGGTGAAAGCAAACGGTTCTTGCGGAAGGGACTCACCTTTCAGCAGCTTGGCATACCGCCCGCAGACCATCTCGCGCATGAGCAGGAGGGCATGGAGAACATTGCTCTTTCCAGCTGCATTTGCGCCGTACAGTGCAAGCACTGGCACAAGCTGTTTCTTCTCGTCCGGCGAAATCAGGCAGTCGGACAGACTTTTATCTGTGGATGCCTTCATGCTGATGACGGCGGTATCCCTGATGGAACGGTGGTTCGTGACAGAAAATTGAAGCAGCATCGCAAAACCTCCCAAGTGTTTTCTGGGTTCAGTATACTCCATTCTTGGCAGAAAATCAAATTTTAATATTGATATTTGCGGAAAATATTCAAAATCAAGACATAAAATCGCGTCTAGGCGTTTTTGATGCTGAAACAGAAACATGAAAAACAGTTGAAATCACTCTGCATACACGACTTCCCTCACCACTACCTCTTCCGCCTGCGCTTTCAGCCCGTTCATGTGCGCCACCCAGAGAAGCTGTGCGCGCTCTTTGCCCGGCGCGGGGTACTTATCTAACAGATTGGTCATCGTGCGTTCCAGCCACGCGCAGGCCGTTTTCTGGACATCCTGCAAATGCGGCCAGAGCGTACCGTTCAGCAGCATTTGGTTGTACAGCACGGGGCGCTGGTTTTTGAGGTAGGCCAGCCGCATCCGACTATACTTGCCCAGCGGTTCGGCTTCATCGGTCTGCGGCAGGGTGAGCAGGGGCAGCTGATACTCCCCGACCTGTGCGTAATGGATCTCGGTGCGGACGGCGTTCGTGTTCTTCATGGAAATTCTCCTTTGCATTTTCAACAGGTGCTGCGTTCTTTGTGGAAAACAGCGCTTACTTCCTCCGATTCTGTGCGGTCAGCCAGTTGCCCTGCGCCTGATAGTAGTGCTCCATCGTGGTGGGGGCGTTCAGGATGGTGGTGCGCAGATAGGCCATGATGTTCTTGATGGGCTGGGTGGTGTTGGACATCACATCGAAGATGTACTCAACGTGCTGGCTGGTCAGCTTGTCCAGCCGCAGCCGGATGGCTTTGGTGGTCTGCGGCTGCTTGCCGACGTACTGGGTCTGCCGAGGACAGCAGTACATCTCCACAATGTTATCCAACAACTCCTCCAGCTTGTCGGGATCGTATCGCTGGGCAAGGGTGTCGATCTCTAGCCGTTCCCGAAACTCCTCCCGCACCTGTGCTTCCATCTGGTCAAAATCTGCGGATTCGTCTGTCTGCCCTGATAGATTAGTACTTTGTCTTTTAGTATTTTGTTTATTAGTATTTTGTTGTGTTGGATTCTCCAACGTTGGAAAACCCGACATTGGATTTTCCGATGATGGTGAATTTGGCACTGGAGCAGGGCGTTTTTCAATCCGTTCTTTCTGCGGCAGTTCAAAGACTTCATAGTTGTAGTCAATAATGCGGCCACGGGCATCACGGACTTTGCTCCGACACAGATACCCGCCATCTTCCAGTTCGTGAACCGCACTTCTCACACTGTCGATGCCATCCCTGCACCCGGTTGTCAGCCCTTTCAGGCTATAATCCCAATCGTCCGGCAGGGAGAGCATATAGGACAGCAGTCCCTTGGCTTTCAGGGACAGCCTCTTATCCTGCAGGTGGTGGTTGCTCATAACGGTATAGTTGACGTTTTTATTGACGCGGAATGTTGACATGGCAGCTTCCCTTTCAGCCCAATGCGGGCAAGAGAAAACGCAGCATCTCCCGGCTTTCGGGAAACGCTGCGTTCAGACAGGGAAGCCTGCTGTGAGCTGGCACAGCAACGGCAGCACTGCATATTTCTAACGGACATCTAACACAACTACACCTGAAATGCAGCCGCTGACGGCCTGTGTGAAAAAGGCTTTTTCTAACGTCATTTCGCAAAAAGCGGCTGATTTTTGCCTGCAAATTGCGGTGTGACGTGCCTTTTTGGAGGTTACAAGAATGCCCTCAGCTGCCAATGACAGCCGCGAGGAACCAGCTTCATCCAACAATTTCAAAGACTCGAAATCGTTTTGTCCTTAATCGGGCACGTGGGTTCGAATCCCACCATCTCCGCCAACAAAAGGCATCAGCTCAGGCTGGTGCCTTTTTTGCGGCTAGATGGTGCGGATGAGAACAGGGCGGCGG
>NZ_FMFG01000051.1:0-387 GCF_900066275.1 uncultured Faecalibacterium sp.
CACTGGAACAGGCCGCCGCTGAAGCTGACAGCACCGCCGCCGCGCAGAATGCCAGCGCCGATGCGCTGGAACAGCAGGCCGCTGCCGCTCGTGCAGCCCTGCCCTACCCGCAGCGGGCCGAGGCACAGGCCGCGCTGGATGCATTGGAAGCCAGCCGCACCGCCCTGCGCACCGGCATGGAGCAGGCTCAGCACTCCCTCAAACAGGCAGAGCAGGCCTATGCCGCTGCCAAAGCCGCTGTAGATGCCCTGCAGACCCAGCAAGCCACTGCCGAAACCGCCGGGCCTGCCCAGCCGCTGGAATTTTTACAGACAGAACAGGCCCGCCTTGCCGCCGCCCGCACTGCCCTGCGGGAGCAGGCCCAGCAGCTGGCCGCACAGCGGCTGC
>NZ_FMFG01000051.1:438-5002 GCF_900066275.1 uncultured Faecalibacterium sp.
GAAGCCTATATCCAGATGAACTATCTGGACCGCATCCTGCGCCACGCCAACACCCGCCTGATGCAGATGACCGCCGGGCAGTACGAGCTGGAGCGCATTGGTGCCGAGAACCAGCGCAGCCAGTCCGGCTTGGACCTTGGCATCATCGACCACTACAACGGCACCCGCCGCAGCGTCAAGACCCTTTCCGGCGGCGAAAGCTTCAAGGCATCGCTGGCGCTGGCACTGGGCCTTTCGGACGAAGTACAGAGCGCGGCAGGCGGCATCCGTCTGGACACGCTCTTCCTCGACGAGGGCTTCGGCAGTCTGGATGACGAATCGCTGGAACAGGCCATGCGCGTACTTGCAGGGCTGACCGAGGGCGACCGGCTGGTGGGCATCATCTCCCACGTAGGCGCTCTGAAAGACCGCATCGACCGACAGGTGGTGGTGCGCAAAGCCCGCACCGGCGGCTCTACCGTAGAATTGATCGTGTGAAACACCGCAGGCCCCTTTATAAGTTGCGTCTTTTCGGGGCATCCTATGGGCGGAGGTGATTTTCCAATGAGCTTGACGCCCTTTATCCGCCACGAGCTGGAACACCAGCCCGGCACTGCCGCCGCACCGGAAAACAGCTGCACCCGCTGCAGCCCGCCGCTAGGCAGGGAGCCGGATCCCCTGCTGCCAGGCGACCCCGCTGCCCCCGGCACACAGGTGCCGCCGCAGATCGAAACACCGGGCCAGACCCCGCACCCGGACACAAACAGCGCCCCGCAGGGTGTGCCCATGACCAACGGCACCCCGGCCGCCTGTTACCAGAAGAACGCCCGGGAATTTTTGGCCGGGGATGTGCAGACCAGCGTGATGGCCCACTATGCACCCGGACTGTTCAGCACAGACCAGCACACCCATTCCTGCCATCCGGCCCCGGACGAGGATGCTTCTCAGGTGCTGAGCCTTGTGGACTGGCGTGAGGATGCACCTTACGGCTAACAAAAATTTTTCAAATTATTTTTGCTCTACCTGTTGAAATCTGCGTCCGCTTCCCTTATTATGGTAGCAAACAAAGATAAAGGCAGGTTTTGCATCATGGCAGAGATCAAATATGAAGTTGTTCAGCGCATTGCAGTTCTCTCGGAGCGTCCCCGCGGCTGGGAGCGTCAGCTGAACCTCATCAGCTGGAACGACGGCGAACCCAAGTACGACATCCGCGACTGGTCCCCGGACGGCACCCGCATGGGCAAGGGCATTTCCCTGAGCCACGACGAAATGGCCATCCTCAAGGGCCTTCTGGACGAGCTGGAGCTGTAAGCATGGGCGGCCGCGAAGAGTTTTTGCAGATCTGGCAGCAGCACATCACCCGCCCCGGCAGCGAAAAGCTGCTGGACTGGCTGGACCATAAGACCGATTTCTTTACGGCACCGGCCTCCACCCGGTTCCACGGTGCGTGTGAGGGCGGGCTGTGTATGCACAGCCTGAACGTCTACCATGCGTTGCACGACACCTTTTTTACCGAGGGCGACAGCGAGGAGACCTTTGCCATCTGTGCACTGCTGCACGATCTGTGCAAGGCCAACTACTACAAGCCCGGCACCCGCAACGTGAAAAACGAAGCCACCGGCCAGTGGGAAAAGGTGCCCAGCTACAGCGTGGAAGACCTGTTCCCCTACGGCCACGGCGAAAAGAGCGTATTCCTCATCGAGCGGTTCATGAAGCTGCACATCGAGGAAGCCGTTGCCATCCGCTGGCACATGGGCGGCTTTGACGATGCGGCCCGGGGCGGCTGCTTTGCCATCTCGGAAGCCTACGACAAGTATCCCCTTGCCGTCAAGCTGCACATCGCTGATCTGGAAGCCACCTATCTGATGGAGCACCGCACCAGCGCTGTGCGCTGAAAAAACAAAAATACCCGGACAGGCACAGCAGTGCGACACTGCAGCCTGTCCGGGCTTTGTTTTGTTTAATTTTTGCGCTCGGCCTTGTTCTGGTACATTTTTTCATCTGCCTGACGGATGGCCTCGGTGAGCGGACGTACACCGCACACACCGCCAACACTGGCCGAAAGCTCCAGCTCCGGGTAGCCTTCTACTCTGGCACTGGCCGCAGCCTCCCGCACGCGCTGTATCACATGTTCCCCGGGCCGGATGTGCGGCACCAGCAGCAGGAATTCATCGCCGCCATAGCGCACCAGCACATCGGTCTGGCGCAGGTTGCTCAGGATGGACTGTGCCACGCTCTGCAGGGCCTTATCGCCCACCAGATGGCCGAACCGGTCGTTGACCTCCTTGAAGTGATCCACGTCGATCATCACTACGCCTTCCACCTGTTCGCTCTCCGCAAGGAAGCACTCGAAGTACTGGCGGGAGTATGCCCCGGTCAGCGAATCCACAAAGGCGCTGCGGTCAAAGTTGGAGCCGCGGTCCAGCAGCATCCGGCGGCCGCCCATATCCAGCCAGCGTCCGTCCGAAAGCTTGGACACCATTTCCAGCACGCAGCCGCGTCCGCCCACTTCCACATACTTTGCCATGACAAAATAAGCCTGATCGTCCTTGAATTCGATCTTATTCAGGGATTCCTTGCGGGCAAGGGCCTTACTGGAAATGCAGTTTTCGCACCGGCCCGATTTGTTCCACACCATGTGGCAGGTGCCGGGCATCTCGGTCAGCCGGCCATCCTTGCCCAGGCTCAGCACCTTGGTGCTTTCCGGGTCCACCAGACGCACAATGTCAAAAATGCCCTTCAGGCGTTCCAGCAGTGCTTCCGGCTGGTCGCTGTTCACATCGCCCAGCATCAGCTCCTGCAGGCGGGCATGGTCATCTGTGATCTGGCCCACCACGCTTACGCAGTGGCGCACACCGGCGCGGCTCCACATGGTGTGCATCACCAGCCGGTGCAGCCGGTATTCCTGATCCACCGCGATCAGCACCAAGAATGCGGCATCCGGCTCTTCCGGCGTTGCGGCTGCAATGGCATCCAGCAGCTTGCGGCGGTCCTTGCCGGAGAGAAATGTCAGGCCCATGCCCTTATCAAAGTCCAGCTTCTGGGTTCGGTTGACCGGGTCCTCGTAGCGGTTCACCACGGTCACGCTGCCGCTGAGTATATCGTAATCGAACTGAATACCGCCGCGCTGCTCGGCATAAAAAGCGGTGCGCTCCCGTTCCAGATCCAGCAGGCGCTGGGCACGATCCTCACGGGGCAGAGCTTCGCGGTGCAGGATCTCCTCCGAAAGGCGGCGGGTCTCGTGGCGGAAACCGCGGTCATACTCCGAGCGCTGCAGCTCTGTGCGCAACAACTCCGAGGATTCTTTCAGGCATTCCATCAGCAGCGGATTGAAGCTGCCGCACTCGCCGTGCAGGATCATGTCAACGGCCTTTTCGTGGCTGTAGGACTGCTTATAACAGCGCTCGCTGGTCAGTGCGTCGTACACATCGGCCAGTGCCACCACCTGTGCTGCAATGGGGATCTCGTCGCCCTTGAGCCTGTCCGGGTAGCCGCCGCCGTCCCACCGCTCGTGGTGCCAGCGGCAGATAGCGTGTGCCACCTTTACCAGCGGTTCGTCCTGCCCGATGGCAAGCCCCTTCAGGATCCTGGCACCCTCGGTGGTGTGGGTCTTGATGGTGGCGTACTCTTCCTCGGTCAGGCGGCCGGGCTTGTTCAGGATCTCTTCCGGGATCATGATTTTGCCGATATCGTGCAGCGCCGATGCTGTGCTGATCAGCGAGATATCACTCTCATCCAGCTGGTAGCGGTCCGTCTTCTGCGCCAGCTGATGCAGGAGCAGGCCGGTCAGGGTGCGGATGTGCAGCACATGCTGGCCGCTCTCGCTGTTGCGGAACTCCACCACATGGCTCAGAATGTTGATCATCAGCACACCGTTGTGCTCTTTTTCGTATACCTGATCGGTCACAAGGCGGGTAAGGCGCTTCTGCTTTGCGTAAAGCATGAGCGCATTCTTCACCCGGCGCAGCACCATGACCCGCTCGAACGGGCGGCGGATGTAATCGGCCACGCCCATATCATAGGCGCGCTCGACGCTTCGGTTGTCCTCTGCCGCGCTGATCACAATGACCGGGATTTCCTCCTGCCATGCATAGCACTGCATCACCCGCAGCACATCAAAGCCGTCCATTTCCGGCATGATCAGGTCCAGCAGCACCAGCGCGATATCGGTGCGTCTGCGCAGAATTTCGATCGCGCGCAGGCCGTTCTCGGCTTCCAGATATTCGTAGCCCTCGCCCAGAATCTCCTTGAGCATGGCACGGTTGATCTCCGAGTCATCCACGATCAGTATTTTCTGTTTTGGTTCCATCTCAACCGATCCTCGCTCCTGTACTTCCGGCCGCAGGGTCTTCCGTTTCCTACCGGACCACAAAAAAGCTGCTGCAACAGCTTTGCGCTTTGCAGCAGCTTTTCATTTCACTCATATCTGCTTTTTTTGCAGATCATCCAGCTTTCCATCATGCGCCCATCATATCGTCGAACCAGTTCATCAGCTCCACCGAGAGGTGCTCCAATCTGGTCTGGGGCTTCCAGTCCGGCTGAGCAGGCTGCGGAGCCTCTGGTCCGGGCTGTGGAGGCTGTTCGG
>NZ_FMFG01000051.1:5245-14112 GCF_900066275.1 uncultured Faecalibacterium sp.
CGGTTCATCTGCTCCAGCTGGGCACACACCGCCTTGGGCGGCTCTGCCGGAGCCTTTGCCGCGGCAGACTGGGCACAGCGCTGCCGCGAACCATTGTTCTGCTGCCTGCCCTGCGCCATGGTGTCCCTCCGATCCATCCGATACGCCTGATCCGCTTATGACGGCCAGCCTTTTATCTGCGCTTGTTCAGCATGGCCATCAGCTGGTCGTAATAGCCATTATCGCTGTTGTCCTCTTCCACGGGCTTTTCAGCAGTGGGTGCCGGTGCAGCGCCGCCTGCGGCAGAAGCTGCCGGGCTTGCAGTCTCGCTGCTAAACACAGCAGACGGAGTGGACTGTGCGCCGCCCATTGCATTGCTGATGCTGCTGCGCAGGTCGCTTGCGCTCTTGTTGTCAAAACCGGTAGCAACCACGGTCACACGCATCTCGTCCGAGAGGTTCTCGTCGAACGCAGTACCCCAGATGATGTTTGCATCGGGATGTGCGCTCTGGGTAATGAGACCTGCTGCGGTCTCCACATCCTCCAGACCGATGTCCGGGCTGGAAGTGATGTTGATGATCACGCCGTGTGCACCGGCAATGCTGGTCTCCAGCAGCGGAGAAGAAATAGCAGCCTTTGCGGCGTTCTCGGCCTTGCCTGCGCCCTTGGCGCTGCCCACGCCCATGTGTGCGTAGCCGGCATCCTTCATGATGGAGCGCACGTCGGCGAAGTCCAGGTTGATGAAGGCAGGCACATTGATCAGAGCGGAAATGGACTCAACGCCCTGACGCAGCACGTTATCGGCTGCCTGGAAGGCATTCATCAGGGTGATCTTTTCCTGGCTGATCATCTTCAGGCGCTCATTGGGAATGACGATCAGACTGTCCACATGCATGAGCAGGTTTGCAATGCCCTGCTCTGCCAGACCCATCTTGCGCTTGCCCTCAAAGGAGAAGGGCTTGGTGACGATGCCAACGGTCAGGATACCCAGATCGTGTGCCACCTCGGCCACAACGGGTGCTGCACCGGTGCCGGTTCCGCCGCCCATACCGGCAGTGATAAACACCATCTGGGAACCCTTGAGCGCATTTGCGATCTCGTCCTTGCTCTCTTCAGCGGCGCGCTGGCCGATCTCGGGGTCTGCACCGGCACCGCGGCCCTTGGTCAGCTTGGAACCCAGCTGCACCTTGGTGGCAGCGTGGTTCTTGGCCAGAGCCTGCTGGTCGGTGTTCATTGCGATAAATTCGACGCCCTGCAGGCCGTCGCTGACCATGCGGTTGACAGCGTTGCCGCCGCCGCCGCCCACGCCGATCACCTTGATCGTCGTAACGTTTTCGTCCATTTCTTCATCGAGCATGAGTGCCATAACTTTGTCCTCCATCGGATTTTATCGTAAAACTGCGCATAGCGCACAGAAATTATCTGCTTACACTTATATAACTGTATCGTATCATCTTTTTGCCCTGAATGCAAGTCAATTTTGCTTTTTTGAAGGTGTTTTTTTCTCGCTGGCGCTTTCCCGCGGCATTTCCCGCTCAATTTGGGCACCAAGTTCCGCCAGCATCTGTGCAAAACCGGCATATCCGCGGTCGATGTAACCGGTGTCGGTAATGCGGCTCTGTCCCCTTGCCGCCAGCGCGGCCACCACCAGTGCCGCGCCTCCGCGCAGGTCCGCAGCCCGTGTACACGCGCCCTGCAGCTGCCGCACCGGCCGGATGTCCAGTGTGCGTCCCTGCACCTGCACAGCGGCTCCAAAAGCCGCAAAACCCTCTGCACAGCCGAATCTCCGCTCAAACACCACATCCTCGATGCTGCTGGCGCTGTCGGCGGCAAGCATGGCAGCAGCAAGCAGCGGCGCTGCGTCTGTTGCCAGTGCCGGGTATACCCCGGTAAACACTCTGCCCGCGCCGTGCAGCGCGCCCAGCCGGGTAATGACCGCACTTTCCGGCCCTGTTTCTATCCTGCAGCCCATTTGTGCCAGAATTTCCAACAGCGGTGCATAGGTCTCCGGCCTGCAGCCGGTCAGTTCCACCCGGCCTCCTGCCGCCGCGCAGGCACAGGCAAGGGTGGATGCCACGATGCGGTCGGCCATGGGCGCAAAGCTGCAGCTATACAGCATTCGTCTGCCCTGCACCCGGATGGTGCTGGTGCCCGCGCCCTGTACACAGCCGCCGCAGCGGTTCAGGAATGCTGCCAGATCGCTGATCTCCGGTTCTCGTGCGGCCCCGCGCAGAACCGTCTCGCCCTGCGCCGCAGCTGCTGCCAGAAGCAGGGTCTCGGTAGCACCCACGCTGGGAAACCCAAGTGTGATGTCCGCACCGTGCAGTCCGGCAGGCGCTGTCAGGATCAGCCTTGCCCCCTCCTCCCGACAGTGCACGCCCATCTGCGCAAGGCCGGAAAGGTGCAGGTCCACCGGCCTTGCACCAATGCGGCACCCGCCGGGCAGCACCGTTTCCACCCGGCCAAGCCGCGCCAGAAGCGGTGCGCAGAACAAAATGGATGCCCGCATCCGCGCGGCGGCTTCCGGCGCAAGGCGGCAGGTGGAAGGCACGCCCTGCACCGTGATGTCGCTGCCCTGCCAGCGGGCCGTGCAGCCCGCACCCTGCAAAAGCTCCACGCTGGTGTCCACATCCGCAAGATGCGGCACCTGCAGAAAACGCACCGTGCCATTGCACAAAAGGGCCGCTGCCAGCAGCGGCAGCACGCTGTTTTTGGCTGCCGGGATGTGTACTGTGCCGTTCAGCGGCATGCCGCCTGTGATGATAAGATCTCCGCCCATGCAAAAAGCCCCCGTTCCGCAAAAGATACCTCATGCTATGCGGCGCGAAGGCTTTTTGTTTATTTTGTCTGCAGTTGTGTCATTTGTTTGTCCGGTTATTTGTAGCTGCGCCGGCAGCGGATGCTGTCATTTTATGGCAGGGAACGCCCGGTTTTATGTCTCCCCGCGGGACACCGACAGCACGATGCCCATTTCGCCCAGCAGCATCATCAGACTGGTGCCGCCGGAGGAAAAAAACGGCAGGCTGATGCCGGTATTGGGGATGGTGTTGGTGACTACCGCCATATTCAGCACTGCCTGCAGGGCCACCTGCACCACAAAGCCCACTACCAGCAGCGCACCGAACCGGTCCGGTGCATGCGCCGCCAGCGTGATGCCCCGCCACAGCAGCAGCGCAAACAGCAGGATCACCGCGCAGGCTCCCACAAAGCCAAGCTCCTCGCACAGGATGGAAAAGATGAAGTCGTTCTGGGGCTCGGGGACGAACAGGTGCTTCTGGCGGCTGCTGCCAAGGCCAAGGCCCGCCGCACCCCCGGAGCCGATGGCATACAGGCTCTGGATGGTCTGGTGGCCGTCGCCCAGCGGGTCGGCAAAGGGATCCAGCCATGAGCTGAGACGGCTGGCCGCGTAGGGCACAAGGTCCGGCATAATGATGATGGCAGCTCCAATGGCCGCTGCACCGCCCGCCCCGGCCAGCATGAACCACTTGAGGCCGGTGCCGCCCACGAACATGAGCACCGCGCCGATGCCCAAAATGAGCACGGTGCCGGAAAGGTGCGGTTCCAGCAGCATGAGCACCGCCACCGCTCCCAGCACCAGTGCAAAGGGCAGCACCCCCACCGCAAAGCTGCCCATGCGGTCGTGGTTGAGCGCAATGATATGCGCAAACACCAGCACCACCGCAAATTTGGCGATCTCGCTGGGCTGCAGTGTACCCAGGCCCGGAAGCACCAGCCAGCGCTTGCAGCCGTTGTACTCCGGCATGAACAGCACCGCCGTCAGCAGTACCATTGAAAGCGCCAGCAGCGGCCATGCCAGCTTGTGGTAAACATGGTAGTCCACCCGGCTTGCCACCCACATGGCCCCGATGCCCAGCGCAGCATACAGCAGCTGCGGCCGCAGGTAGGCAAAAGCATCGCCCCGCCGGTACAGCGCCACTGCACTGCTGGCACTGCCCAGCATTACAAGGCCAAAGCCCACCAGCGTGAGCACCAGCACCAGAAACGGCAGGTCCATGGCCGGAAGATGCCGCAGCGGCAGGCCGCGCTTTGCATGGGCAGCAGCTTTGTGCATCCGTATCACCTCCGTTCCTTTATTGTACGCGGCGGCGGTGCCGGTTAGTCATAGACCCGGCGCACCGGCGCATACATTCCATTTGAAAGAGAGGTGCCTGCCATGCCAAAACCGGAGCCGCGCCCCTTGCGCACCCTGCCGGAACGGGCATTCCGTGCCCGGGCACGGCTGGTGGCCGCGTTGATGTGCTGCGTCTGCTTTGCGGGGCTGGCCGCGCGGCTGGCGTATCTGCAGCTGTTTGCGGGCGGCTGGTATACGAACCGAGCCCTCGGCCAGCAATTGCGTGATACTGTGGTGCCTGCCGACCGGGGCCGCATCTACAGCGCCGACGGTGTACTGCTTGCCGCCAACAGCAGCTGCTGGACATTGCGGGCCTCCCCGCGCGAGATGCCGGAGGAAAAGCTCAGCCTTGCCGCGCAGGGCCTTGCGGAAATATTGGAGCTGGACGAAGCGAAGCTGCTGGAAAAATTCAGTGACCGCACCTCCAACGACTGCCTTTTGCGCTACCGCGTGGAGCGCGACACCGCCGACCGCGTGCGGGATTTTTGTGAAGAGAACGGCATCACCGGCATCCGCATCAATCAGGACTCCAAGCGCTGGTACCCGGAGGGGGAATTTCTGGCCAGCGTGCTGGGCTTTACCAATGTAGACAACGCCGGTGTGAGCGGGCTGGAGCTGAAATATAACGATGTGCTCACCGGGCAGAATGGTGTGGTGCTCACCGCCGTCAACGCTTGGGGCTACACACTGGAGCAGAGCTACGAGACCGAAAAAGTGCCCTTGGAAGGCAGCGGCCTGCGGCTGACTGTCGATGCCAACATCCAGCATTACCTTGAAAACGCGCTGGATTATGCGGTCAAGGAGCATCATGTGGCGGCGCGCGCCGTGGGCATCGTGATGGACGTGAACACCGGGGCCGTGCTGGCCATGTCCACCACGCCTGCCTACGACCCGAACCAGCCGCGCGTGATCTACGATGCAGCCGCCCGCAAGGCCGTGGATGCCCTTACCGGCAGCGAGCGCGCTGCCGCCCTGCAGCTGGCCCAGCAGACCCAGTGGCGCAACAAGGCCGTCAGCGACCTGTACGAGCCGGGCAGCGTGTTCAAGCTCATCACCTGCGCCGCCGCGCTGGATGCCGGGGCTGTGAGCAAAAACTCTACCTTTTACTGCGGCGAGTCCATCTCGGTGGCGGGCACACGGTTCCACTGCGCCAACCACAAGCGCCACGGCAGCCAGACCGTGACCCAGGCGCTGGAAAATTCCTGCAACCAGAGCTTTATCCAGATCGGCGCGCGGCTGGGCAAGGAAGCCTTCTGCGATTACTTTGCCGCTTTCGGCCTGCGGGAGCCAACCGGGGTCGATCTGCCCGCCGAACCCAAAAAGAGTCTGTACTACACCGCCGACCGCATGGGGCCGGTGGAGCTGGCCTCCTGCGCCTTCGGCCAGAGCAGCAAGATCTCCTATATGGAAATGGCCGCAGCCGTGTGCGCTGTGGTGAACGGCGGCAGGCTGATGCAGCCTTATCTTGTCAGCGATATCCTGAACCCGGACGGCAGCATTCTGCAGCACACAGAGCCGGTGTGCAGGCGGCAGGTGATCAAACCGGAAACTTCTGAAACCATGCGTGAGATGATGGAAGCCGTGGTGCTCTACGGCGGCGGGCGCAATGCCCGCATCCAAGGCTACCGGGTGGGCGGCAAGAGCGGCACCAGCCAGAAGCTGGACAGCGCCGACGAAAAAGCCCGTATTGCCAGCTTTGTGGCCGTGGCTCCCATCGACGACCCGCAGTTTTTGTGTCTGGTGTGCTTGGACGAACCCCACAGCTGGACGACTGCCGGCGGCAGCCTTTCAGCCCCGGTGTGCGCCGAGGTGCTGGAACAGACGCTGGTGTACAAGGGCGTGCCCCGCGCCGTGGAACCGGAAACCGATACCGATCCCGCCCAGACCGCTGCCGACCTGCCCGCCGACGGTGACAGCTTTGACGGGGCGTAAGCAAAAAACGGCCCCGGAAAGGTCTTCCGACTTTCCCGGGGCTGCAATGTTTTTTGTTTAATTCTGCTGCGGCTGCTCGCGGAAGACGATCTCGCCGGTCTCGCTGTTCATGGACTCCACAATGGCAAGGCTCTCCAGCTGGATGCCCTTGCTGCGGATCAGCTCGCCGCCCTGCTGGAAGCCCTTTTCCACGGCAATGCCGATGCCCTCCACTGTGGCACCGGCCTCCTGGGCCAGATCCAGCAGGCCCATCAGGGCACAGCCGTTGGCAAGGAAATCGTCAATGATCAGCACATGGTCTTCCGGGGTGAGGAACTTTTTGGAGACGATCACATTGTAGATCTTTTTGTGGGTGAAGGACTGGATCTTGGTTTCGTAGTTGTTGTAGTCCAGATTGATGCTCATGGACTTTTTGGCAAATACCACCGGCACGTTGAACTCGCTGGCCACGATGGCTGCAATGCCAATGCCGCTGGCCTCGATGGTGAGCACCTTGTTGATGGGCTTGCCTGCAAACAGGCGCTTCCACTCCTTTGCCATCTCCCGGAACAGCGGAATGTCCATCTGGTGGTTGATAAAGCTATCCACCTTGAGCACATTGCCCTCGCGTACGATACCATCTTTGCGAATACGATCTTCCAGCATCTTCATAGTGCAGCAGTTCCTCCAACCTGATCTTTTCCATGCCCATGCGTTTGCAGCGCATATTTCTCTTTTTATTTCACTTAGTATACCGGATGCTCTTTCCTTTGGCAAGAGGTTTTCTTGATAAATTTATAGGTTTTCCGCTCTTGTACTTTTTACAGATTCGAGTATACTGTAGTTAATATAAGGTGTGTCCGGCATCTGTGCACCGGCACACAGGAGGGGAGAGCATATATGAAAACGGGTCTTGTGCTGGAAGGCGGTGCCATGCGCGGCATGTTTACCGCCGGTGTTCTGGATGTATTGATGGAGCATGGCATCGTGCTGGATGGTGCCATTGGCGTTTCGGCCGGTGCGGTGTTCGGCTGCAACTACAAGTCCCATCAGATCGGCCGTGTGATCCGCTACAACACCCAGTATTGCAACGATAAGCGCTACGCAAGCTTCGGCAACCTGCTGCGCACCGGCAACCTGTACAGTGAGCAGTTCTGCTACCACACCGTGCCGGAAAAGCTGGACGTGTTCGACGCAAAGGCATTTGCAGAGAACCCCATGGACTTTTTTGTGGTGTGCACCGATGTGCGTACCGGCGACCCCATCTATCACAAGTGCCGCACCGGCGATGCCGAGGATATCCAGTGGATGCAGGCATCCGCTTCCATGCCGCTGGCGGCCAAGATCGTAAAGATCGGCCATTATCAGCTGCTGGACGGCGGCATTGCCGATTCCATCCCCGTGCGGTTCTTCGAGTCCATCGGCTACAAACGCAACCTCATTGTGCTGACCCAGCCCAAGGGCTTTGTGAAAAAGAAGAACAAGATGCTGCCCGTCATCCGGGCACGCTACATGCGCTACCCCGCTTTCGTGGAAGCCGTTGCCGACCGTCACGAACGCTACAACGAAACGCTGGATCACATTGCCATGCTGGAGCAGACCGGCAAGGCGTTCGTCATCCGCCCGCCCATCCCGCTGGAGATCGGCTCTATGGAGCGCGATCCGGTCCAGCTGCGCCGCGTCTACGAGACCGGCCGTGCCGTTGCCGAAATTCAGGTGGATAAGATTGCCGCCTTTGTGAACGAATCCAAGGCTGCAGCGGAAGAGTAACGGCGGCACAAACAGATATCCTGCATGTGCATAGCCCCCACAGGGAAGCAGCTCTTTTGATCGAAGCGCAGGTGCGCAGCCAGAAGGTCTACATGTGATGTTTTCACGGCATCACGAAAATGTTAACGTCAACAAAATCATGGTATAGCAGCAGCCCCGGTGAACCTGACGGTCCATCGGGGCTGTTTTTGCGCCGTCTTCAACGACATCGCCGCAGCTGTTCGAATCCACCCGCCCGGTGAGTTTAGCCTTGTCGCAAAACAAAAACCTCAGCGTACTTTCTCATACGTTGAGGTTTTTTGGTGGGCGCGGGTGGATGTCGCGAGCCGCGCATCTAAAAAAGCCCCGCAGGGGCTTTTTTGCCCTCCGGACTATTCGGCGGGCCGATGCTGTTCGAATCCACCCGCCCAATAAGTCTGGTTTTGCAGTAATACAAAAACCTCAGCGTACTTGCATACGTTGAGGTTTTTTTGGTGGGCGCGGGTGGATGTCGCGAGCCGCGCATCTAAAAAAGCCCCACAGGGGCTTTTTTGCCCTCCGGACTATTCGGCGGGCCGATGCTGTTCGAATCCACCCGCCCAATAAGTCTGGCTTTGCAGCAAAACAAAAACCTCAGCGTACTTTCATACGTTGAGGTTTTTTGGTGGAGCGAAGCAACCCAAATCCGAACCATTGCCCTCTGGGGCATCTTTGGCGGCGATCTCATCGAAAGTGACGGTTTTTGTGCCGTCTTTGTAGTTGAATGTAATCAAAACTTTTTCATCATAGAGATAAACAGCATTCACGAATGTATTGATAAGCGTCTCCCGGTGGCTTTTCACGTTCGGGTCGAGCTTGCGGAACCGGGTCAACCAGAACCGAACCTGATTTTCGCTTAACCGCGGGCGAGCGATTTTTTCTTCGGCAATCCGAACCTCAAGTTCTTTCTGCTGGGCTTCCAGCTTTTCCAAACGCGATTTGGTGGAGTTGGTCAGCACACCTGCTTGAATGGCGTTCAGCATATTTTCAATGCCGTTCTCTACCTCGCGCATCTGCTTTTCCAGCAAAGGGAGCGTGGTGTTTTCCTGATCCTGCA
>NZ_FMFG01000002.1:0-6629 GCF_900066275.1 uncultured Faecalibacterium sp.
GAGAGGGCTTCGATCATGGCGAACACTCTCGGCTCAAAGCTGGAGGGCTTGGTGCCCACCTGCTGTGCGATGTTTCCCACCTGCGTGTTCACATCATCGAACAGGCCGCTGAGATTTGACATAATGCCTGCCGTCAGGATGCCTTTGATCCAGTCGGCAATGGCTTTGAGAACGGTTTCCATTCAGCAGTCACCGTCCTTAGCTGAAGTGGTTGATGAGGGTCTTGAGAAGGTTCAGGAGAAAAATAATGTGGGTCAAAAACTGCATAAAAAACACTTCCTTTCGTTGATAGGTGGAGATTCGTACCGCAATGCTTTCCTTATTATAAAGAGCTGTTATCCACAGCAGAGATAGAGCGATTGCGTATGTACAGGCGGGAAGACCCGCCTGCGGCTCTTAGCCGAACAGACCAGACAGCAGAGGAATCAGGGTGATGCCCACCAGAGCAACGCCGCCGCCAGCCATGAGCTGTTTTATCCCCAAATAGGAGTAAAACCTTGCTCGATGGCAGGCGGCGGCGTGTCAAAAAATATATGGAATTGTTTTAGAACCGCCCCGGAGGGGACAGGTCAGCCCTTGACCTGTTCCACCTCCGGGATGGGTTTGAGATTGAAGTGAATTTCGATAGAAATGTGTCGTGTCTTATCGCTGTCGATGTGTTCATGGACAACGATTTCTTTAATCAGGCGGTTTAAGGTGGCGGCGTCCAACTCCGTGATGTCGGCATATTCCTGAATGGCGTCCACCCATTGTTTGGCGTCCATCGCCAGCCGCATTTCATCAGCCAGCTTCTTGCGTCCCTGTGCAACCCGTTCTTTCAACTCGGCCTGTTCCTTCTGCGTCTTGTCCAGCATGAGATTGAAGTTGGCTTCGCTGATCCGCCTGGCAACCATGTCCTCATAGAGCCGCAGCACCATCTTTTCCAGCACCTCAATCCGTTCCTCGTCTTTTGTCAGGGAACGCTCCAACGCTTCCCGTTGGCCTTTCTGTTCGGCTTCGCAGGTGTCGGTCAGCTTCCCGGCAATGGTTTCCCCATCGGTCAGGGCAGCCTTGGCGCAATCCCGGATTTTGTTCAGGACAAGGTGGTAAAGGGTGTCGTACTCCACCCGGTGCTGGGTGCAATAGTTCTTGCCAAACGCCCCATAGGTCTTACAGGCGTAAATCTGCTGCGGGTGCTTGGCGTGGGTGGTGCGGATGGTCAACGACTTGCCGCACTCGCCGCACTTGATAAGCCCGGCAAACAGGCTGGTTTCCCCGTCCTGCCGGGGGCGCTGGCGGGATTTCAGCTTGTCCTGCACGATGGCAAAACTTTTGCTGTCAATCAACGGTTCGTGCCGTTCCTCCACCACAATCCAGTCCTGCGGCTTCTTCTCGCCAATGGTTCCAATTTTGAAGCGGTAGTCCTTCTTTTGGGAAGCTATCGCCCCAGTATAAACGGGATTCATCAGGATGTCTTTTATCACAGAGAAGTCCCACATATACCGCCCGTTTTCCGGGTCTTTCTTTTCCCATTTGGTGCGGACATTGCGGAAGCCCCGTTCCCGGTTCCACCATGTAGGGCAAGGCACCTTCTGTTCTTCCAGCCTGCGCCGGATGAAGTTGGGGCCGTGTCCTTCCAGCGCCCAAAGGAAGATTTGCCGGACAATGGGGGCGGTTTCCTCGTCCACCAGCAGGTGGTTTTTGTCCTCTGGGTCTTTCCGATACCCAAAGGGAGCCACACAGCCGGTAAACTGACCTTGCTGGGCTTTCAGAAGATACGAGGAATGTACCTTCTTGGAAATATCCTTGCTGTACATCTCATTCAGGATGTTCTTGAACGGCGCAATGTCGTTGTTGTCCCGCATGGTGTCGATACCGTCATTCATGGCGATATAGCGGACGCCGTGACGGGGGAAGAAGTCCTCGATCAGTGTGCCGGTCTGCAAGTAATTTCGGCCCAACCTCGATAAATCTTTCGTTATCACAAGATTTATCTGCCTGCGCTCGATGGCTTTTAACATCCGTTTCAGGTCGGGGCGCTCCATGTTCAGCCCCGTGTAGCCATCGTCCTGATAGACTGCCACAACCTCCCATCCCTGCTTTTCGCAGTAGCTTTCCAGCATATCCCGCTGGTTGGCAATACTGGCGCTCTCCCCGTCAAGGTCATCGTCTTTGGAAAGCCTGCAATAGATGGCCACCCGGAAGCTGCCCGCCAGAATTGCGTCCATGCCTGTGTATTCATATCCGTTCATCATAACCGTTTACCCGCACAATCCAGACGGAACACGGTTCTTCTGAACCTCGTCTTTATTATATCCTAAATCTTGTGTTTTCGCAAGATTTTCCTTCCCGGTATTCTGCCCATATTTTTGGGCAATCAGGCTCACAAAGACATCCGCTGCGTCCAGCTCACCGTCAAAAACTGTGGTAACATGAATCTCTGTTTTCGTTTTTGCCATAGGCAGTTATCCTCCATAATAGAATAGCCAGACAAGGAGAAGGTCGGCAACGAAGTCCGGCAACGGGCTTCAAAAAACCTCAAAACCATCTCTGTCTGGCGGTTTGGTTACAATTTATATTTTCTTTTATTTTTCTGTTGCTTTGGTTGCTGATAGGGGAAAAAGCCCGCAATTACGGGGCTTTCCCCGGCAACCAGCCCGGCAACGGGAGTGCAACAAAGTCGGCAACGAGGTGGGATTTTCAGAAAGGAAGCTCCATCTGCTCTGTGACCTCCACAAATCCCTCCGGAATTTTTTCGGCTCCGTTGCTGGTATCCGTTGCCGGGGCTTCACGCTCCCAGCCCTTTTGCCTGCCGTATTCCGGGAACATCCGGGGATTGGAAAAGTAGTGCCAGCCTGTGACACAATGGTTCATAATGTCGTTGACCTCCCGGATTTCCCATTGCTTCGGCTCGTCAAAGGGGTGGTTCAGGGCTTCCCGGAAAAGCTGCTTGGAACACACTATGCTGCCGGTATAGCGGTCAAGGTAGGCTTGGATCATCCCGGCCTTGGTGTCCTCCGGCATGAAATCCCGCTGGTGTTCTTTGAGATAGCGCACCATTTCGGGGCTGAAAGACAGCTTAAAATCCCCACTGCGGTAAATGGTCATGGCTTCCGCCCATAGCTGCTCCATGTAGGCTCTGGAAGCGGCTTCATCGTCCAGAATGTGAACTTCCGCCTGTTCCGGGTACACCATGACCGGCAGAAAGCGCCGGTTGCCGGAACGGTCAAGGGGCAGGAAGTCCAGGGCATTGGAAGTGCCGCCGAACACGCATTGCCGCAGCCTGTCCTCCGGGTGGGTTTCGTATGGGATTTTATAGACCTCCTTCTGTCGGCTCAAAAAAGACTTGATTTCCTCAATGCTCTTGGCGTTTGCGGTGGCGATCATCTCCGACATCTCAATAATCCAGTGGCCTTGCAGCTTGCGGTACACATTGTCATCGTCCAGCTTGCGAAGGTCATCGGAAAACCACTCGTCTTTCACAGCCAGCAGCCGGAAAAAGGTGGATTTTCCGGCTCCCTGACCGCCCACCAGACAGAGCATGACCTCAAACTTGCAGCCGGGATGAAATGCCCGGTGGATGGCTCCCAGCAGGAACAGCCGCAGGGCTTCATAGGTGTACGGGTCGCTGTCGGCTCCTAAAAAGTGGTGCAGGCAGGTACGGATACGCTCGGTTCCGTCCCATGAAAGGCCGTTCAGGTAGTCCCGGATGGGGTGATAGCCGTTTTCATTGGCAACGATCCCGATGGCAGCGGCAATCTTCTTTTCGCTGGTCAGCCCATAGGTTTCTTCCAGATACAGGAGCAGATAGTTCATATCCGTGTCCGTGATAGCGGTGCCGGTACGGTTGTAGCCGATGGGCTTAATGATGTCGGTGCGCTCGGTCAAGAGATTTTTGGCGATTGCCCCGGAAAGCAGCGGGTCATTCTGAAAGACGGTCAGGCAGTTTCGGATACTGTTGCGGACGCCGCCTTTCTCGGTGCTTTCCAGCATGGCTTTGACTTCCTCAACGCTCCGGGGCGGCGGTGATTCTTGCATGGTCTGTTCTGCGGCCTGCCGTATCTCCGGCGGCAAGCTCTGCCATTCGTCTTTCAAGATTGCTCACTTCCTTTCCACAGTCGATGATAAGGGCTGCCCGTTCCTCCATGTCCGGGGAGAGCAGCACATCCAGCAGATAGTCCACATAGTCCTGCTTTTGCAGGGCTTCCACAAAGAGCGGGTGGAAATCCTCGTCTGGCGTCTTGGGGGCATAATCCCGTTTCCAGCGGCACAGCAGGTTTCGGTAATCACACAGCACCCGGAAGCAGTAACGCTCCATACGGCGGAACCGCTGTTCAGGGGTTTCCTGCCGGGGGTTCCTCTGGCTCCTGTGGGGCGGCTCCCTGTTCTCATAGGGGACAGAAAACGCCTGTGCCAGTATGAGGGCGGCTTCCTTGGGGCTGACAGCTTCCAGACGGGAAACAAAGTCGATCACATCCCCGTCTGCCTGACAGCCGAAACAGTGAAAGCGCCGGTCAACCTTCATGCTTGGGTTTTTGTCGGCATGGAAGGGACAGACGCACATCCCGTTTCGTCCCACCCGGATTCCGAAATGCTCGGCAGCCTGCCGGGTGGTAACAGACTGCTTGACAGCTTCAAATACATTCAACTAAATCCTCTTGAAAATAAGAAAAGCGTCTGTCATTCTCGAAAAGAAAATGGCAAGCGCCTGTTAAAGTTCCATATCCTGTTTTTTCTCTGTGCGGGGCTGCTGGCGTTTCTCGCCCTGTTCCTCCCGGATACGCTGCGCCCTGCCTTTGACTGCCTGCTGGATGGACGGTTTCTTGCCCGGTTCGGCTGTCTGGCGGTACTGCTCGGACGGAAGCACCTGATTGAGCCAGTGGCGCACATCCCGGAGAATCTTCACATCCTCCTGCACCGCTGACAGGCGTTCTCTGTACTCGGCCACCTCTCCGGCAAGCTGTGTCCGTTCCTCGTTCAATTTCTTGGTGCTGTACTTGGTTCCCTCCAAATGCACCTTGAAATAGCGGACAGCGGCATTGTATGCGTCCAGCTCGCCCCGATGGGCGGCGGCAAACTGTTCCTTTGGCTTCTTAAACCGGATGGCGGCATATTCTGTATGAACTGCCTTGTGGGCTTCAAAGTTGGCGATATGGGAAAGCATGGTGTCGATCTCTTTCATGCGCTTTTCCTTCGGCTTCATCTCTGCCCGGATAGAAACGGCCTGCCCGCTGACGGTATCCAGATAGGTGTCCAAACTCTCCACGGTGGACAGCTCTTTTTCCCGCAGATAGCGGATAGCGTCCATGACCTTGTTGAAGTCGTTCACAGTGCCTTTGAGCTGGCCTTTGCTCGTCCAGCTGGTGCGCTCCTCCCGGCGCAAATCCAGATATTTGCCCAGCAGCTCCGGCAGGGTGGGTTCCTTCGCTTCCTGCAAGGCTTCCAGCAGGGCGACTTTTTTCTCCTTCAGGTCTGCGATCCAGCCTTTCAGGTGACGCACCATCTGACGGATGGACTGCATAAGCCGGTTGGCAGCGGTAATATCCCGGTTGAGATTGCCGATGTTGGTCTGTATCCCTCGTTTCTCCATCTGGCTGACCGCTGGCCCCATGTGGACGGTGGGGATTTTATCAAGCCCCTGCCGTTCATAGGAACGAAGGTCAAGGCGTTCCGGGCGGTCATTGGCTTCCAGATAGCGATTGGCGATAGCCGCCCAGCCCTGCCGCCATATCTCGGCGTACTTCTGGTCGTTCCAGTCTACGGTGTCCTCCTTGTGGCTTTTCCAGTTCCCGGACGGGAGCCGGATACGCTCGCCGTTCTTGTCAAGGTCATAAACCTTCCGGCTCTTGGGAAGCCATTTCCCGGTTTCGTCCATTGCCCGCATGGTCAGCAAGATGTGGGCGTGGGGATTCCCGTCCCCCTTATCGTGAATGGCAAAATCGGCAATCATGCCTTTGGAAACAAAAAACTCCCGGCAATAGTCCCGGATCAGGTCGGCGTGTTGCTCCGAGGGGATTTCCCTCGGTATGGCAAGTACGATCCTGCGGGCAAGCTGGGAGTTCCATTGTTTTTCTTGTGTCTCGGCAGCGTTCCACAAGATGTTGCGGTCTGCGTACTCCGGCGGTGCGTGGGGCGGCAGCATGATTTCCGTGTGGACAATTCCTCGTTTCTCGGAATAGTATTTCTGCTTCTGGTCGTACTCAGAAAACAGCCGTTCGCCGCTCTGGTAAGCTGCGGCGGCTACGGCTGACTGGCGGTTGCTGCGCTGGACGATTTTTATATCGTGGTGGGGACAGGGCATAACGGCTTCCTCCTTCCTGTGGGTGATTGGATGAGGTGGTGGTTTGCCACCGCATTTTGGGTAAAAGAAAAGCAGGAAACCGTTCAATGATTTCCTGCTCGGTGGTGCCGGTGGGCGGCTGGTATTCAGTTTTGAAAGTTCGGGTCAGGATGGCTCGAAGATGAAATAAAATATCTGTATGAAGATTATTCAACTTCTTTTAGTAATTCTTCAACAGAAACACCGTAAAGTTTTGCAAGTGCAAAAAGATTTGATGTGGAAGGGTCAGATGTTCCATTTTCCCATTTTGAAACAGCCTGCCTGCTAACACCAATCGTTTCAGCAACAAATTCCTGCGTCATTTTGCACT